>DASVSK010000323.1:0-5306 GCA_036388135.1 Pyrinomonadaceae bacterium
CGGTGGACACGATGACCCACAACGGGCGCGTCTACGCCGTGACGACGCGCGGCTACGTCGGCGCGGCCTTCTACTTCACGGACGTCACCGACCCGGCGACGAACACGCCCGTCGTCGCCAACGTGCGCGCGCGCAAGAGCGGCGAGCGGCTGACGCTCTCGCCCGTCCCCGGCGCGCGGACGAGGCTGACGTTCGGCTCGGGCGGGGGCGGCACCCGCGGCCGTCGCGGCCGCCGCGGCGGCGCGATGAACATGAACGCCAACACGGGCGACAACACCAACGCCAACGCCAACACGGGCGACAACTCGAACACGACCCCGCCGAGGTGAGCGCGGGGCGCGTCAGACGTGTGACCGGGGCGGGCGGCCGGGGACTGTCGATGGTTCACGGCCGCCCGCCCTTTGTCCGGGCTCGCCCAAAGGCGTGCGGTTGAATTAAACTGCCGTCGAACCCGTTTCAGCCGAACCTGATGAGCAAACGCAAAGAGACGATCCGCATCGCCTGCGGGCAGGGCTTCTGGGGCGACATGCTCGACGCGCCCGTGCGCCAGGTCAACGAGGGGCCCATCGACTACCTCATGCTCGACTACCTCGCCGAGGTCACGATGTCGATCATGCAGAAGCAGCGCGCGCGCGACCCCGGCGCGGGCTACGCGCGCGACTTCGTGCCCCTCATGCGCGAGATTCTGCCGCGGTGCGTCGAGCGCGGCATACGCGTGACGGCCAACGCGGGCGGCGTCAACCCTTCGGGCTGCGCCGAGGCCGTGCGCGACGTGGCGCGCGAGCTGGGGCTCGCCGGGCGCTTGAAGATTGGCACCGTCACGGGCGACGACATCATGGGGCGGCTCGACGAGCTGCTGGGGCGCGGCGTCGAGCTGCGCAACATGGACACGGGCGAGCCGCTCTCGAAGGTGCGCGAACGCGTGCAGAGCGCGAACGCTTACCTCGGCGCGTGGCCGCTCGCCGAGGCGCTCAGGCGCGGCGCCGACGTCGTCATCACAGGGCGCTCGACCGACACGGGGCTGACGCTCGCGCCGCTGATTCACGAGTTCGGCTGGGCCGAGACGGACTGGGACAGGCTCTCGGCGGGCACCGTCGCCGGCCACATCATCGAGTGCGGCGCGCAGTCGACGGGCGGCAACTGCCAGCACGACTGGGAGACGATACCCGACCTCGCGGGCGTCGGCTTCCCCATCGTCGAGGTCAGCGCCGACGGCACCTTCGTCGTCACCAAGCACGATGGGACGGGCGGGCGCGTCAGCGTCCCGTCGGTCAAGGAGCAGCTCGTCTACGAGATGGGCGACCCCGAAGCCTACATCACGCCCGATTGCGTCGCCGACTTCACGACCATCCGGCTCGAAGACGCGGGGAAAGACCGCGTGCGCGTCCACGGCGTTAAGGGGACGCGTGCGACCGAGTTCCTGAAAGTATCGGTCAGCTACTCGGCCGGGTTCAAGGCCGTCGGCACGCTCGTCTACGCGTGGCCCGACGCGTACGCCAAGGCGCGCGCCGCCGACCAGGTCTTGCGCGGGCGGCTCGAACGGCTCGGGCTCAAGTTCGACCAGGTGTTGACCGAGTTCGTCGGCGCGAACGCCACGCACGGCCACCTCGCGGGCGAGCCCGACGCGGACGCGCCCGAGGTGCAGTTGCGCGTCGGCGTGCGCGGCGAAGACCGCAAGGCCGTCGAGCGTTTCACGAAGGAGATCGCGCCGCTCATCCTGACGGGCCCGCCCGCCGTGACGGGCTTCGCCGGCGGCCGCCCCAAGGTCGAGGAGATCGTCGCCTACTGGCCCGCGCTCATCCCGAAGACCGAGATAGAGCCGCGCGTCGAGGTCGCGGAGGTTTGAGCGGCGACGGTGACGGGGGCGGCGACGACTCGCGGCTCGTCTGGAGACGCGCGCACTCCGAGCGGGTCGCCGACTGCCGCGTCTTCAAGGTCAGGCGCGACGTCAGCGCCGACCCGCGCGACGGGCGCGAGCACGACTTCTACGTCATCGAAGCGCCCGACTGGATAAACGTCATCCCCGTCACGAAGGCGGGCGAGGTCGTGCTCATCGAGCAGTACCGCCACGGCAGCGAAGAGGTCTCTTTGGAGATTCCCGGCGGCATGGTCGACCCCGGCGAGGAGCCGGCGGCGGCGGCGGCGCGCGAGCTCGCGGAGGAGACGGGCTACGAGGCGCGCGAGGTCGTCCTCCTCGGCCGGACGCGGCCGAACCCCGCGATACAGGACAACTGGATTCACACGTTCCTCGCGCGCGACGTCGAGTACAGGCGCGAGCCCTCGAACGAGGGGACGGAGCAGACGCGCGTGCGCCTCGTCGCGCTCGAACGCATCCCCGCCCTCATCGCCGCGGGCGAGATCACGCACTCGCTCGTCGTGGTAGGATTCCACTGGCTCGGGCTGCGGGGGCCCGCGCCGGGGGAGTGAGCATGATATGAGAATCAAACTCGTCAAACTCGCGCACGCGCGCTCGGGCGACAAGGGCGACACGGCCAACGTCGGGCTCATCGCGCTGCGGGAGGAGTTCTACGCGCTGCTGGCGCGCGAGGTCACGGCCGCGCGCGTCAAGGAGCACTTCGGCGCGCTGGTCAAGGGCGACGTCGAGCGTTTCGAGCTGCCGAACCTCGGCGCGCTCAACTTCCTCCTGCACGAATCGCTCGGCGGCGGCGGCACGCTCTCGCTGATGACCGACGCGCAGGGCAAGACCTTCTCGACCGCGCTCCTGCGCATGGATGTCGACGTGCCCGACGAAGAGGCGCGGGGGCTCGGGCTCGCCTGAAGGGATGTCGCCGGAAGACCCGAAGCTCGCGCTCCAGGTGCGGGTCAGTAAGATGCTCGGCTGCGGGTTCGCCTTCTCGCTGGTCGTGTCGGGCGGGGTCGGCTCTCTGGCCGCGCTCGTCATCGGCCTGCGCGCGAGGGGGATCATCAGGAAGTCGGGCGGCGAGCTTTCGGGCATGAGGGTGGCCTGGTGGTGCATCATCGTCGGGGGGCTCGGGGCGGCCATGCTGCCCCTGCTGGCCTGGCGATTTATCGGGGTGGTGAGTAGATGACAGAGGACGCGGCGGGCGGCGAACGGGCGATCAGGCACGGCTACGCGCAGGTCGGCGACGTGCGTCTGCACTACGCGGAGTGCGGCGGGGGCGACAGGCTCGTCGTCCTGCTCCACGGCTTCCCGGAGTGCTGGTATTCGTGGCGCAGGCAGTTGCCCGTCCTGGGCGAGCGCTACCACGTCGTCGCGCCCGACATGCGCGGCTACAACCTGAGCGACAAGCCGGGGCGCGTCGAGGACTACCGCGTCAACAGGCTGGTGGACGACGTGACGGGGCTCATCCGCCACTTCGGCGCGCGCGAGGCGGCCGTCGTCGGCCACGACTGGGGCGCGGCCGTCGCGTGGGCCGTCGCGCAGCACTACCCGGACTACGTGCGGAAGCTCGCCTCGCTCCAGGTTCCGCCGCCCGCCGTCTGGGCGCGCAACCTGACGCTCAAACAACTGCTGCGGAGCTGGTACATGCTCTTCTTCCAAATCCCCGCGCTCCCCGAGTGGTGGATCAGGCGCGACGACTTCGCCGGGCTCGGGCGGATGCTGCGCGCGACCTCGCGGCCGGGGACTTTCTCGGACGCCGACGTCGAAGTCCTGAGGGCGGCGGCGCGGCAGCCCGGCGCGCTCACCGCGGCCGTCAACTACTACCGCGCCAACCTACGCTCCTTCCTCGGCCGCGGCTTCGGGGACAGGGAGATCAGGAGGCACGAGCGCGTCCGCGTCCCCACGCTCTTCGTCTACGGCGAGCGCGACTTCGCCATCGTCCCCGAGACGGTCGCGGGCGTCGCCGACTACGTCGACGCGCCCTACACCGAGCTGCGCCTCGCCCGGAGCAACCACTGGGTGCAGCAGGAATCGCCCGCGGAGGTCAACGCCGCGCTGCTGAGCTT
The DNA here is from genome assembly GCA_036388135.1 of Pyrinomonadaceae bacterium. Classification (GTDB taxonomy): domain Bacteria; phylum Acidobacteriota; class Blastocatellia; order Pyrinomonadales; family Pyrinomonadaceae; genus QHXN01. Next base: position 3,931 of record DASVSK010000323.1, read on the forward strand.
CTTAGAGGAGTAGACAGTAGACAGTAGCCAGTAGCGCTCCGCGCCGCGGCCGTTGACGCTGACAGCCGAGCTGTTGGTAATAAAGAAATTCTTCTACTGACTACTGACTACTGACTACTGACTACTGTCTACTTCCTACTTTTTACTTGAGCCTTATGGAGAACAGTCCCGTCCTTTACGCCGTCGAAGGCGCGGTGGCGCGCGTCACGCTCAACCGGCCCGGGAAGCGGAACGCGCTCAACGACGAGCTGGTCGGCGGCCTGAAAGATGCGCTGCGCGACGCCGACGCGCGCGAGGGGGTGCGCGCCGTGCTCCTGACGGGCGCGGGCGCGGACTTCTGCTCGGGCGCAGACCTCTCGGCGCTCAGGAAAATCTCCGAGGGCTCGGTCTCCGACAACCTCGAAGACGCGCGCTCGCTGATGGAGCTGTACTCGCTCATCAGGCGCGTGCGCGTGCCGGTCGTCGCGGCCGTCCGCGGGCGCGCGCTCGCGGGCGGGTGCGGGCTGGCGACGGCCTGCGACGTCGTGCTGGCCTCCGCGTCGGCGCGCTTCGGCTACCCCGAGGTCAAGATCGGCTTCGTGCCCGCGATGGTCATGGCCATCCTGCGCCGCAACGTCTCCGAGAAGCGCGCCTTCGAGCTGGTCACGCGCGGCGCGGAAATCTCCGCCGCCGAGGCCGAGCGCGTGGGGCTCGTCAACCACGTCTACGAGGACGCCGAGTTCGAGGCGGAGGCCGAGCGCTACGTCGCCGACTTCGGGCGCGTCAGCCGCTCCGCCGTCACGCTCACCAAGCGCCTCCTCTACCAGATGGACGGCCTCGCCTTCGACGCCGCGCTCCAGACCGGCGCAGACCTCAACACCATCGCCCGCATGACCGAAGACTGCCGCGCCGGCGTCGCCCGCTTCCTGTCGAAGTCGAAGGAGGGCTGAGCCGGGGACGGCCGCCCGCGAACGCGTCACGACGGGACGCACGGTTCGGGAAAGAGCACCGACTTACGAGGCGGCTCACGCTTTACCATCTAACGGAAGGTCGGGACGGAGAGGGGAAACCGATGAGAGTGTTGACACGAATCGTCTTAAGCTGCGCGTTCTGCCTGCTGGTTGTTTCGGGCGCGTCCGCGCAGAAGGGCTCGAAGTCGAAGACCTTCCACACGGAGGGCGTCTTCAGCAACATCGCGGCCGGGGAAGGGGGCGACTACGGGGGGATGCAGGTTTACCTGACCGACTCCGACGGCCAGTTCTACGCCGCCGTGACCATCGCCGAAGGCGTCCTGCTCCCCCCCGTGCTCGTCAAAGTACGGGCGCAGGTCGAGGCGCGCAAAATCGAGTTCTCGCTGCCCGGCGGCGACGGCTCGCGCAAGTTCACCGGCACCGTCT
>DASVSK010000324.1:0-2120 GCA_036388135.1 Pyrinomonadaceae bacterium
CGCGAGGGCGACTCGGTCGCCGTCAACGGCGTGTGCCTGACGGCGCTCGACGTGCGCGCCGACTCGTTCGCGGCCGACGGTTCGCGCGAGACCTTGCAGCGGTCGACGCTGGGGCAGTTGCGCGCGGGCTCCGTCGTCAACCTGGAGAGGGCCGTCACGCCCTCCACGCGGCTCGGCGGCCACGTCGTGCAGGGGCACGTCGACGCGCGCGGCCGCTTCCTCTCGGCCGAGGAGCACGGCGGCTCGTGGACGGTGCGCGTCGGCTTCCCCGCGGAGGTCGCGCGCTACCTCGTCTTCAAGGGCTCGGTCGCGGTCGAGGGCATCAGCCTCACGGTCGCCGGCCTCGCCGAAGACCACTTCGAGATCGCCGTCATCCCGAAGACCTGGGCGGCGACGAACCTCTCGACCTTGCGCCCCGGCGACCCCGTCAACCTCGAAGCCGACATCATCGCCAAGTACGTCGAGCGCATCCTCGCACTCGGCGGGACGCAGGCCGCGCCCGCGCCCGCGCTGACCGAAGAAAAATTGTCCGAGCTGGGATACAAGTAAACCCCGCCCCACCGGGCGTCCCCGCCCCGAATCGCCCGCGCCGCCGCCGGACAAAAAGACGGGGGGCGCGACGCCGACCGGGACGGCCACCCGTTCAGGCTCGCGAAGCCCGACCATCCCAGCCTCGGCGTAGCCGACGCCGAGACGGTCGAGGCGTTCGTCAACTCCGATGAGTACCGCGCGCGCTTCGGGGGTGGGGGCGTCCCCCGATTTAAAAACGCGCGCCGCGGGCAACTCACACGGCCGGCGAAGCTCTCCAAAGGTTTCGCCGGCCGGACGATTTTGCGCCCCTCCCGCGCGCCGAACAATCCGTTCGCCAAAACGGCCCGTTTCGGGTAACATGAACGGCGACCGCGAAAGCTCTCCACAGTCGGTTTTTTAGGCCAAACAAGATGCCTTTTGCTTCCATCGAAGAGGCCGCCGCTGACCTGCGCGACGGCCGCATGATTATCATCGTCGACGACGAAGACCGCGAGAACGAGGGAGACCTCGCCTGCGCCGCCGAACTGGTCACGCCCGAGGTCATCAACTTCATGGCGACGCACGCGCGCGGTCTCATCTGCATGCCGCTCACGGAGGAGCGCTGCGACGAGCTGCACCTGACGATGCAGGTCGCCGACAACACCTCCTTCCTCGGCACGGCCTTCACCGTCTCCGTCGAGGCGCGCAGGGGCGTGACGACCGGCATCAGCGCGGCCGACCGCGCGACGACCATCCTGACGGCCGTCGACCCCAAGACGCGCCCGCAGGACCTGGCGCGCCCCGGCCACGTCTTCCCGCTGCGCGCGAAGAAGGGCGGCGTCCTCGTCCGCCCCGGCCAGACGGAGGCGTCCGTAGACCTGGCGCGCATCGCGGGGCTCGACCCCTCGGCCGTCATCTGCGAGATCATGAACGAGGACGGCACGATGGCGCGCATGCCGCAGCTCGAAGAGTTCGCCGCGCGCCACGGGCTCAAGATCATCACGGTCGCCGACCTCGTCCGCTACCGCATGCGCAAGGAGGTTCTGGTGCGGCGCGCCGTCGAGACCGACCTCCCCACCGTCTACGGGACGTTCCGCGCCGTCGCCTTCGAGAACGCGCTGAGCGAGGAGGTGCACCTCGCGATGGTGATGGGCGACGTGCGCACCGACGACCCCGTGCTCGTCCGCGTGCACACGGAGAACGTGACGTGCGATATGTTCGGGTCGCTCGTCGACGACACGGGCTTCCAGCTCCACGCCGCCTTAGAGCGCATCGCGGCCGAGGGGCGCGGCGTCGTGCTCTACCTGCGCCAGCGCCAGAACAACCTCGACCTCGTACACCAGCTCCGCACCTACCAGCTCATGGGCGAGCGCGGGCTCTCGAAGCAGGAGGCGAGCGTCGAGACCGGCTACGGAACCGACCGCGACTACGGCGTCGGCGCGCAGATTCTCCACGAGCTGGGGCTTCGGCGCATACTGCTGCTCACGAACCACCCGCCGCGCGTCTCGGCGCTCGAAGGCTTCGAGCTGGAGATCGTCGGCAACGTGCCGCTCGGCACGCCCGCGCGGGAAGAAGGTAAGAAGGTGTTAAGTGACGAGTGACGGGCGGCG
>DASVSK010000325.1:0-3540 GCA_036388135.1 Pyrinomonadaceae bacterium
TACACCTTCGCGCCGCAGAGCCTCAGCTTCGCCAACCCACTCGCCGACCGCGCGGCCGACTTCGCCGCCTCGCTCAACCAGCACAGGATTGCGGGGCGCGTCGCGCTGGCGGGCGGCGGCGTTGTGGCCGGCGCGACCGTCACGCTCACGGGCTCGCAGACCGCCACGACGACGACCGACGCCGTCGGCAACTACGAGTTCCGGGGGCTCGCCGCGGGCGGCAGCTACACGGTCAGCGCCTCGAAGACCAACTACACGGTCAGCCCCGCCAGCGCGGCCTTCAACGACCTCGGCTCCGACCGCACGGCCGACTTCACGGCCGCGCCGGTCAACTTTAACGTCGGCGGGCGCGTCACCACGGCGGGCGGCGCGGCCGTGTCCGGCGTCACCGTCACGCTCACGGGCTCGCAGTCGGCGATGGCGACGACCGACGCGGTCGGCGCTTACTCCTTCAGCGTCACGGCCGGCGGCGACTACACGGTCACGCCCTCCCGCGCCGGCTACGACCTCAGCCCGAAGTCGAAGTCTTTCGCCGGCCTCGGCGCGGATCAGGCGGCCGACTTCACGGCCGCGCCGCTCAACTACACCGTCGGCGGGCGCGTCACCTCCGGCGGCGCGGGGCTGCCGGGCGTCACCGTCACACTCTCCGGCTCGCGCAGCGCGACGGCGACGACCGACGCGAACGGCGCTTACTCCTTCAACGTCCCGGCCGAGGGCGACTACGCCGTCACGCCGTCGAAGAAGCACTACACCGTCACGCCCGCCTCGGCGAGCTTCAAGGCGCTCGACGGGAACAAGACCGCGGACTTCGCGGCCGCGCTCGACCGCCACGCCGTCAGGGGGCGCGTCGCCGACCCGAACAACTACGGGCTCGCCGGCGTCGAGGTCACGCTCTCCGGCTCGCGGTCGGCGACGACGACCACCGACGCCGGCGGCGAGTTCTCCTTCGCGGGCCTCGACGCGGGCGGCGGCTACAGCGTGACGCCCGCGGCACCGACGCTCGCCTTCAGCCCCGCCTCGCAGACCTTCGCCGACCTCGGCGCGGACGCCTACGCCGTCTTCGTCGGCACGCCCGCACGCTACCGCGTCGCGGGGCGCGTGACGGAGCAGGGCGCGGGGCTCGCGGGCGTCACCCTGGAACTCTCCGGCGCGCACCCCGCGCTCGGGGCGGTCGGCGGGCGCTTCACGACCGGCGACGACGGCTCATACTCGTTCGAGGTTACGGCGGGCGGCGACTACGCGGTCACGCCCTCGAAGCGGAACTACTCTTTCGGCCCGGCGGCGGCCGCCTTCAACGTGGTGACGTCCGACCGGACGGCCGACTTCGCCGCGACGCCGCTGCCCGCCTTCGGGTTCGACGCGGCCGCCTACGCCGTCGCCGAGAACGGCGGCAGCGTCACGGTCACGGTCACGCGCGCCGGCGACGCCGCGCGCGAGGCGACGGTCGTCTACCACGCTCTGGGCGACACGGCGCGCCGCGGCTCGGACTTCCTCGTCTCCATCGGCCGGCTCACCTTCGCCCCCGGCGAGACGTCGAAGACCTTCAGCGTCTTCATCACCGACGACGCCTTCGTCGAAGGGTCGGAGAGTTTCACGCTCACGCTGACGCCCGGCGAGGGCGCGGACGACGTCACGCCCGCGTCCGCGCGCGTGACCATCGGCGACAACGACGCCGCGAGCGCCGCCGCCAACCCCGTCGACGGCGAAGAGTTCTTCGTCCGCCAGCACTACCGCGACTTCTTCTCGCGCGAGCCCGACGCCGACGGGCTCGCCTTCTGGACGGGCGAGATTAACAGGTGCGGCGCTGACGCCGCGTGCCGCGACGCGCGGCGCGTCAGCGTCTCGGCCGCCTTCTTCCTCTCGATTGAATTTCAGGAGACCGGCTATCTGGTCTACCGGCTCTACAAGGCCGCGTACGGCCGCGCGCCGGGGCGGGTCGAGGAGTTCATGCTCGACGCGCGCGTGATGGGCGACGGCGTCGTGGTCGGGCGGGCGGGCTGGGAGCAGCGGCTCGACGCGAACAAGGCGTCTTCCATCCGCGCCTTCGTCGGGCGCGCGCAGTTCGCCGCGCGCCACCCGGCGGCGTTGACGCCCGCGCAGTTCGTCGACGCGCTCTTCCTCGGCGCGGGCGTGACGCCCGCCGCGGCCGAGAGGCAGGCCGCCGTCGACGACTTCGGCGGGGCCGCGACGTCGGCCGACGAGCGGGCGCGCGCCTCCGCCCTGCGGCGCGTGGCCGAGAACGCCGCGCTCGCCCGCGCCGAGTTCAACCGCGCGTTCGTGCTGATGCAGTACTTCGGCTACCTCCGGCGCGACCCGGACGAGACGCCGGACACGAACCTCGACGGCTACAAATACTGGCTCGGCAAGCTCGACGACTTCGGCGGCGACTACCAGAAGGCCGAGATGGTCAGGGCGTTCCTCTCCTCCGCCGAGTACCGCGGCCGCTTCGGCAACTGAAAAAGAAGTAGAGGGCAGGCAGTAGAAAAACCGGGCGGCGCATCTTAGACTTCGTTCAGGAAGTGCCGCTTAGTTTTTCTACTTATAGCTAATTGCGATTGGATGTAACCTGATAGCCGCAATGCCCGAACCAGCCGAAGCAATCTGATGCGGTGATGAGTTCGAGCGCCGCCGTCAGCGCCCGCTCTAACTCCTCGCGCGTCCTGGCCTTCGCCGAGCGCATCGCCGCCTTGATCTTTGACCACATCAACTCTATCGGCGAGAAGTCCGGCGAGTAGGGCGAGAGCCAGATGACCCGCGCCCCGCACCCCTCGGCCACCTCCTCGATGCGGCTCGCGTGATGGGCGCTGAGGTTGTCGAGCACCAGCACGTCACCGCCCTTGATAGTCGGGCCGAGCACCTGCTCGACGTAGGCGTTAAAGACCTCGGTGTCAACGGCCCCCTCGACCGTCATCACGGCCTCGACCCCGGAGAGTGAGAGCGCGCCGATGAGCGAAGTCTGCGGGCCGTAGTTGCGCGGCACACTCTCCTGCACGCGCTCGCCGCGCGGGGCGCGCCCCCGCAGCCGCGTCATCGCCAGGTTCACCCCGGCCTCGTCAATGAAGCGCAGCCGCCGGTGGTCGACCTCACCGAGCCGCCGCCAGTACCAGCCGCGCTTGTAGTTGTTGCGCTCGCCCGCCACTAGGCTCTTTTTTTGAGCGGCAGGCCGAGCGCGGAGAGGGCGCGCGAGATGGTCGAGAGGTGGACTCCGACCGACTCCTGCTCGGCGAGAAAGCTCTGCAACTCGGCCAGGGAGATGTCGCCCTCGTCGCGCACTTTACGCCGGAGGAGTCGCCGCTGCCGCTCCGTCAGGCTCTTCGGCTTGCCCCCGCCGTGCGGGAGCGGCGAGAGGTCGCCGCTCTCACGCCACTGCCGGAGCATCTTCTTGACGAAGGCGGGGCAGACGCCGAAGCGGGAGGCGATCTCCGAGATGGAGCCTCCCCCCTGCTGGTAGGCAGAGACGACTCTTTGGCGTAAGTCTAAGGAGTAGGCTTTCATGGGTGGAAGCTTACTCCTGGCTACATCCAATCGCAATCAGCTATA
>DASVSK010000326.1:0-1867 GCA_036388135.1 Pyrinomonadaceae bacterium
GCTGGAGCCGCTCAAGCTTGAGCGGCAGGTCGAGTTCCTTGAGTCGCACCCGGAGGCCGACATCGTCTACGGCGGCGCGCGCTACTTCCACACCGAGCGCCCCGCCGAGCGGCTCTACGGGATGTTCGGCGAGGAAGGGCCGTGGATGCCCGAGCTTTCGGGCGCGGGGCGCGTGGTGCTGCTGCCGCTCGTCCGCATGAACATCATGGCGATCAACTCGGCTCTCGTCCGCCGCGAGACGGTCGACGACGTCGGGCCGTTCGACCCGGTGCTGCCGCCCGTCGAGGACTGGGACTACTGGCTGCGCTGCGCGCTCGGGGGGAAGCGTTTCGAGTTCCGCGGCTTCGAGGGGACGCTGGCGCTCGTCCGCGCGCACGCGGCGAGCACGAGCCGGCAGTCCGCCTCGGCGCTCGTCGCGTGGCGCGCGCTGCGCGCGAAGATAGACACGCTGACGGCCGACCCCGAGGTGCTGCTCCTGAACCAGGAGATGAAGTCGCAGCTCGAAGGCGCGCTCGGCGTCGAGGCCGTGGCCGCCGGAAGCCGCCTGAGCGCCGCGCGACAGTTCGCGCGCGCCGGGCTGATGTGCCCGCGCGCGAAGGGCCGCCTGAAGTGGCTGCTCTGCGCGCTGGGCTCGCCGTTGATGAGCGAGCGGCAGGTGCGCGGGCTGCTCAAGACATCGCTCTGAAAGGGGATGACAGAGATGGTGAACGAGACGAAGCTGAAGGGCGCGTACGTCGTCGAGCCGCAGCGCTTCGAGGACGCGCGCGGCTTCCTCGCGCGGAGCTGGTCGCTACGGGAGCTGCCCGGCTGGGAGCACGTCGCGGTGGTCGAGAGTAACGTCTCGTTCAACCTGCGGCGGGGGACGCTGCGCGGGATGCACTACCAGGAGGCACCGCACGGGCAGGCCAAGATCGTGCGCTGCACACGGGGCAGCATCTACGACGTCGTCATCGACCTGCGCCCCGACTCGCCGACGTACAAGAGCTGGGTGGGCGTCGAGCTGACGGCCGCGAACCGCCACACGCTCTGCGTCCCCGCCGAGTTCGCGCACGGCTTCCAGACCCTCGAAGACGACACGGAGGTCTTCTACCTCGTCTCGAACCACTACGCACCCGACTCCGCTCGCGGCGTGCGCTGGAACGACCCCGCCTTCGGCATCGAGTGGCCGGAGGCGGCCGAGCGCGTGATGGCGGACAGGGACAGGGATTACCCCGACTTCGCGGCATGAAAAGGGCGCTCATCACGGGCATCACGGGCCAGGACGGGAGCTACCTGGCCGAGCACCTGCTGGCGCAGGGCTACGAGGTGCACGGCCTCGTCCGCCGCGTCGCGCTCGAAGACCCCGCGCGCCGCTTCAACCGCATCGCGCACCTCCTCGGGCGCATCGCCATCCACGCCGCGAGCCTCGAATCCTACGCCTCGCTCTTCAACATCTTCAGCCGGAACGAGTTCGATGAGTGCTACCACCTCGCCGCGCAGTCGTTCGTCGCCGAGAGCTTCGCCGACGGCTTCTCGACCCTGAACGCGAACATCAACGGGACGCACTACATCCTAGCCGCGCTCCGCGAGCTACAGCCGCGCTGCCGCTTCTACTTCGCCGGCTCCTCCGAGATGTTCGGCAAGGTGGCCGAGGTGCCGCAGACCGAGACGACGCGCTTCCACCCGCGCTCGCCCTACGGCATCAGCAAGGTCGCCGGCTTCGACCTCACGCGCAACTACCGCGAAGCCTACGGCATGTTCTGCGCCTCCGGCATCCTCTTCAACCACGAGTCGCCTCGCCGCGGCTTCGAGTTCGTCACGCGCAAAATAACCTCGACCGTGGCGAGGATACGCGCGGGGCTGGCGGACGAGCTGCGCCTCGGCAACC
>DASVSK010000327.1:0-4945 GCA_036388135.1 Pyrinomonadaceae bacterium
AACAAGGCTGCGAATCGGCTTTTAAGAGCTAAATCCTCCAAGAGCATTTCAACTCGATCCACCTCGTCCGCCTCCTCTTCTACTCAGCCTCAGACTGAGGTTTCTGAAGAAACGGTTGCAGAAGTCGAGCAGCAAAATGAAGACACTGATTCGTAACGGTCGCGTCGTCACCGCCGTAGACGACTACAGGGCCGACATTCTGATAGAGGGCGAGACGGTTTCGACCATCGGGGCGAAGCTGGAGATGGAGGCCGACGTCGTCATCGACGCGGCGGGGAAGCTCGTCATCCCCGGCGGCATCGACCCGCACACGCACATGGAGCTGCCGTTCGGGGGGACGCAGGCGTCGGACGACTTCCGGACGGGGACGATAGCGGCGGCGCACGGCGGGACGACGACGATTATCGACTTCGCGGTGCAGTACAAGGGTCAGGCTTTGAGGGAGGGCTTGGACGCGTGGCACGCGAAGGCCGAGGGGAAGGCCGCGATTGATTACGGCTTCCACCTCATCGTGACCGACCTCGAAGACGAGCGCGTGCCGGAGCTGTACAAGGCGATGGACGAGGGCGTGTCGAGCTTCAAGCTGTTCATGGCCTACCCCGGCGTCTTCCTCGCCGACGACGCGACCATCTTCCGCGCGATGTCGGCCGCGGGGAGTCGCGGCGGGCTCATCTGCATGCACGCGGAGAATGGCGTCGTCATCAACGAGATTATCAAGCGCGCGCTCGCCGAAGGGCGCACCGCGCCGAAGTACCACGCGCTGACGCGCCCCACCGTCGCCGAGGCCGAGGGCGTCCACCGCGCCATACGCCTCGCCGAGATGGCCGAGTCGCCCGTCTACATCGTCCACCTCTCCTGCGCCGACGCGCTCGAACAGGTGCGCGAGGCGCGCGACCGCGGCCTGCCCGCCTTCGCCGAGACCTGCCCGCAGTACCTCTTCCTTTCGATAGAAGATTACGGCGAGGGCTTCGAGGGCGCGAAGTACGTGATGACGCCGCCGCTCAGGGAGAAGTGGAATCAGGAGGAGCTGTGGAAGGGCTTGAAGACCGACGACCTGCAAGTCATCTCCACCGACCACTGCCCCTTCTGCATGAAGGAGCAGAAGGAGCTGGGGCGCGACGACTTCTCCAAAATCCCGAACGGCGCGCCCGGCGTCGAGCACCGCATGTCGCTCATCTACGACGGCGGCGTCGCCGCGGGCCGCGTCTCCCTCAACCGCTTCGTCGAGCTGACGTCGACGGCCGCCGCCAAGATGTTCGGCCTCTTCCCGCGGAAGGGCACCATCGCCGTCGGCTCCGACGCCGACATCGTCGTCTTCGACCCCGAGCGCGAGCAGACCATCTCGGCCGCGACGCACCACATGAACGTCGACTACTCCGCCTACGAGGGGCGCAGGGTGCGCGGCGCGGTCGAGACGGTGCTGTCGCGCGGCCGCGTCGTCGTCGAGGGCGGCGAGTTCAAGGGGCGCGCCGGCGCGGGGCAGTTCCTCAAGCGCGGCACCTGCGTGACGATGTGACGGCCCGGGCGCTCCCCCGCCCCGAAGGAGAACCGAGACATGAACGCATCCCCCGCCCTCCGCCTTTTCGGCCTCCTGCTCGCCGCCCTTCTCCCGTGCGCGGCGGCCGGGCGGCAGAGGGAGAGCCAGCCCCTCATCACGGTCACGGGTCAGGCCGAGCTGCGCGTGCCGCCCGACGAGGTCGTCTTCGACCTCGACGTCGTGAGGCTCGACAAGGACATCAACGCCGCCCGCCAGCAGGCGGACGAGAGCGTCACACAGATTCTCGCGCTCGCGCGCCGCTACGGCGTGCCGCCGCAGAACGTGAAGACCGACTACATCTCGGTCGGGATGAAGTACAACACGGACCTCCTCGACGAGGACGAGAAGAAGTTGAAGCGCGAGTTCGCCGGCTACGAGGTCTCGAAGTCGGTCAACGTCCGCTTCAAGGACCTCGCGCGCTTCGAGGCGTTCTTCGCCGACGTGTTGAGGGCGGGCGTGAGCAAGGTCAACAGCGTCACGTTCTACACCTCGCAGCTCAGGAAGCACAGGGACCAGGCGCGCGCCGCCGCCATCCGCGCGGCGCGCGAGAAGGCCGTCGCCCTGAGCGCCGAGATCGGGCAGACCGTCGGCAAGGCTTACAAGATCGACGAGGACGCGCCCGCGCGCGACTCCTCGCGCTCGAACAGCGTGGGCGTCATCTCCGGCAGCTACTCCGACGACGACGCCTCGGCCTTCGCGCCGGGCACGATAACCGTCACCGCGAGCGTCACGGTCAGCTTCATTCTCAACTGAGCGCCGCCGACCCCGGCCATAACAGATGACCACCGAAGCCCTCAGCAACGACCCGGCCGCCGCGCGCCGCGACTTCGTCGAACTAGACGAGGACGTGTCGGGGAGCCCGCTCTGGAACCGCGACCTCGCGCCGACGACCATCCGCGAGCGGACGTGGACGACGTGGAACATCGCCGCGCTCTGGATAGGGATGAGCGTGGTGATTACGACCTACACGCTCGCGGGCGGCTTCATCGAGCAGGGCATGAACTGGTGGCAGGCCATGCTCACCATCCTGCTCGGCAACACCGTCGTCCTCATCCCGATGATCCTGAACGCGCACGCCGGGACGAAGTACGGCGTCTCGTTCCCCGTCCTCTGCCGCGCGAGCTTCGGGACGCGGGGCGCTAACGTCCCCGCGATCCTCCGCGCCGTCGTCGCCTGCGGCTGGTTCGGCATCCAGACATGGATCGGCGGCACGGCGCTCGACGCGCTCTTCGGGGTGATGTGGGGCGGCTGGAACGCGCTCGCGGGCGGCGCGTCCGTGATGGGCATCGCGCTGCACACGTGGGCCGCGTTCTTCCTCTTCTGGGGCATACAGGTCTTAATCATCGTCAAGGGCGTCGAGGGCATCAAGCACCTTGAGACGTGGTCCGCGCCGCTGCTGCTCGGCGGCGGGGCCGCCCTGCTCGCCTGGGCCGCGTGGCGCGCGGGCGGACTCGGGCGCGTGCTGACGCAGTCGGCCGCGCTCCAGAAGGAGCAGAACGACTTCTGGGCCATCTTCCCCGGCGCGCTCACCGCCTCGGTCGGCTACTGGGCGACGCTCAGCCTGAACATCCCCGACTTCACGCGCTACGCGCGCTCGCAGCGCTCGCAGATGCTGGGGCAGGCTCTGGGGCTGCCGCTGACGATGACGGCCTTCGCCTTCATCGGCGTGGCCGTGACGAGCGCCACGCTCCTCATCTACGGCCGCGCCATCCCCGACCCCGTCGAGCTGATGCGCGAGTTCGACAGCGTCGCCGCCATCCTCTTCGCCACCGCCGTCATCTTCGCCGCGCAGCTCACGACGAACATGGCGGCCAACGTCGTCTCGCCGTCGAACGACTTCTCGAACCTCAACCCGCGGCTCATCTCCTACGTCACGGGCGGGCTCATCACGGCGCTCGTCGGCGTGCTGATGATGCCGTGGAAGCTGATGAGCTCCGTGGGCTCTTACATCTTCACCTGGCTCGTCGGCTACTCGGCGCTGATGGGGGCCATCGGCGGCATCATGATCTGCGACTACTGGGTCCTGAGGCGGCAGCGCCTCGACCTCGCCGAGCTGTTCCGCCCCGGCGGCCGCTACTCTTACACGAACGGCTTCAACTGGCGCGCGCTCGTCGCCTTCGCCGCGGCGGTCGCGCCCGTCGTGCCCGGCTTCCTGCGCGCCGCCTCGACGCCCAACTTCGCGGGGCGGCTCCCCGACCCGAACTTTTCGGACACGCTCTACACCTACGCCTGGTTCGTCACCTTCGGCATAGGGTTTCTCGTCTACTACGTTCTGATGAACGGCCACCGGAGTTTGAAGGAGGAATAATCAAGGCCATGCCACGCACCGTCAAATGCGGACTCATCCAGGCGACCAACGCCGCGCCGACCGACGCGCCCATCGAGGAGATCAAGCGGCTCAACATCGAGAAGCACCTCAAGCTGATCGAGGAGGCCGCCCGCCGGGGCGTCCAAATCCTCTGCATGCAGGAGGTCTTCACCACCCCCTACTTCTGCGCCGAGCAGCAGACGCGCTGGTACGAGGCGGTCGAGCGCATCCCCGACGGGCCGACCGTCAGGCTGATGCAGGAGGTCGCGAAGCAGCACGGGATGGTCATCGTCGTGCCCATCTACGAGGAGGAGATCGCGGGCATCTACTACAACACGGCGGCCGTCATAGACGCCGACGGCAAGTACCTGGGCAAGTACCGCAAGAACCACATCCCGCACGTCAACCCCGGCTTCTGGGAGAAGTTCTACTTCCGCCCCGGCAACCTCGGCTACCCGACTTTCGAGACGGCCTACGCGCGCGTCGGCGTCTACATCTGCTACGACCGCCACTTCCCCGAGGGCGCGCGCGCGCTGGGCCTGAACGGCGCGGAGATCGTCTTCAACCCCTCGGCCACCGTGGCGGGGCTCTCCGAGTACCTCTGGAAGCTCGAACAGCCCGCGCACGCCGTCGCCAACGGCTACTTCGTCGGCGCGATCAACCGCGTCGGCCACGAGCAGCCCTGGGACATCGGCGAGTTCTACGGCCAGAGCTACTTCTGCGACCCCCGCGGCCAGATCGTCGCCGAGGCCCCGCGCGACCAGGACGCCCTCGTCGTCGCCGACCTCGACCTCGACAAAATCCGCGAAGTCCGCAACACCTGGCAGTTCTTCCGCGACCGCCGCCCCGACACCTACCAGTCGCTCGTCGCCGACTAAGCACGGACCACTATGTCAGACAACCTTTCCACCAAACTCCCGCACGACGAAATCGAGCGGAACTTCGCCGAGATCGCGCCGGCGCTGAATGAGGCCGAGGCGCTGTTCGAGGCGAACCGGTGCGTCTACTGCTACGACGCGCCGTGCACGCACGCGTGCCCGACGCACATCGACGTCCCGGCCTTCATCAAGAAGATCGCCTCGGGGAACCTCGTCGGCTCG
>DASVSK010000328.1:0-2903 GCA_036388135.1 Pyrinomonadaceae bacterium
AGCGCGTTCAGCAGGAGCAGGTGCGGGACTTCGAGCAGCGCGGCGCGGCGCGTGGCCTCCTGCTGTTTCGGCGAGAGCCGGTTGACCGTGTTGCCCGAGCGGTTGCGCAGGACGTCTATCGTGAAACTCAGCCTCGGGGTCACGACCGTCCGGAAGCGGAAGGCGTACCCGCCCGGCGAGCGCGACAGCCCCTCGCCGAAGTACCGCTGGCCGCCGTAGTCGATCATCGTGCGTGACTCCGCGATGGGGACGACCTTCGGCGTCGCGGTGTAGGACGCGTTCTGCCCCACCCGGTGACCGGACGAGCGGTACACGACCGTCACGCGGTCGGCGGCGCGCAGACGCGCGAGCCCGCCCGCGGCCTCGACCCCCGCGTCGAGCACGCGCCGGGCGCGGTCGTACGACGAACGCGTAACACTCACGGCCTGCCGCGCCGACGCGGGCGCGACACCCTGCATGGTCAGCGTGAGGATGACGGCCGCCCCGGCCAGCGCGGCGCGCGTGCGTATGCCTGTCGTCACTGATGTTCCCCTTCGTTTGCAGATTGAGACGGGAGGTGGACGCGCGCTCGGGACCGAAGTCGCCGGGCGCGCGCCGCGGCGCGGAGGCGAACATAAAGTTTATCCGTGGAGTGTGAAAGGGAAATGTCGTGAAGCGCCGCGGGCGCGGCACGGGGGGCGGCGAATCGGTCGCGAGGCGCTGCCGGGCTACATGGGCCGGCCCAGTCGGTCGAAGAGCCGTTCGCGGTAGTTGCGGCTGAGCGTGAGCCGCGTGCCGTCTTCGAGCAGCACGTGGAACTCGCCGCCGAACGTGGGCCGCAGCTCCGCCACGCGCTCGACGTTGACCAAGGCCGAGCGGTGTATGCGCACGAACGCCTTCGGGTCGAGCTGCGCCTCCATGGCGCTCAGCGTCTGGCGAACCATGTGCGAGACCTTGCCGGCGTGGAGGCGTACGTACTTGTCGTCGGCCTCTATCCAGTCAATCACCTCGACCTTGAGCGAGATGATGCGCCCGGCCGACTTGACCAGGAGGCGGCTGAGGTGCTCGGGTCTCGCCCTGACGTGTCGGACGAGCGCGCCCAACTGGCCCCGCTCCTCCTCCTCGCGCCGCGGGCCGCGCAGCCGCACGCGCGCGTGCCCCATCGCCCTCTCGAAGCGCGCGCGGTCGAACGGCTTGAGCAGGTAGTCGAGCGCGTGGATTTCGAAGGCCCTGACCGCGTACTCCTCGTAGGCGGTGACGAAGATGACGGGCGGCATCCGTTCGACGCCCACCGCCTCGACGACGGCGAAGCCGTCCGCCTCCGGCATCTGCACGTCGAGGAAGACGAGGTCGGGCGCAAGCTCGCGCAGGGCGAGTGCCGCCCCGCGGCCGTCCCCGCTCTCGCCGACGACTTCGACGTCCGCCGAGTCTTCGAGCATCCGGCGGATGTACTTCCGCGCCAGCGGCTCGTCGTCCACGATGAGGACTCTTATCTTCGTTTCACTCATCCGTCTGACCGTCGGGCACGCGGGCGGGCGTCTCCGGCTCGAAGGGGATTGCCAGCAGCACGGCGACGCCGCCGCCAGGCGCGTCCGCCACCTGGAAGTCGTACGCGCTTCCGTAGAGCCGCGCGAGGCGCGAGCGCACGTTGAGCAGCCCCACCCCGGCCGACTCTCCCCGCCAGCCCTCGGGACCGAGCCCCGGCCCGTCGTCCCTCACGCTGAGCCGAAGCGTGCCGTCGACACGCCGCGCGGTGACTTCGACGTGACCCGGCGCGGCGCGCGGCGCGACCCCGTGACGTATCGCATTCTCGATCACCGGCTGGAGAATCAGGTGCGGCACCTGCGCCCCCAGCGTCGACGGCTCGACGTCGAAACGCACCGTCAGCCGGTCGTGGAAACGCACCTGCTCTATCTCAAGGTAGCGGCGCAGGAACTCAAGCTCCTCTTCCAGCGCGACGGTCTGTTGCTCGGGGCGTTCGAGCGTGAGGCGCAGGAAGTCGCCGAGCCGCGCGATCATGCGGTTCGCGCCGTCGGGGTCTTCGAGGACGAGCGCCGAGATGGAGTGGAGCGTGTTGAAGAGGAAGTGCGGCTGGAGCTGCATCTTGAGCGCGTGCAGCTCGGCGCGCGCTATCTGCGCCTTGAGGTCGGCCTCCCTCAGCTCGCCCGCGCGGAAGTTCCGGTAGTAAAGGACGGCGTGGATGCTGATGACGATCAGCGCGTAGACCAGGATGTTGAAAAAGAGGGAGCCCAGAATCGACGACTTGTAGAAGGCCGCGAGCGACACGTGCTGTCTGCCGAGCGCGGGGTTCAGCCACCAGAGCGCGGGCGCGTAGAGCGCCTGATGGACGAGACAGAAGAGCGCCGCGGCCGGAACTTGAAGCGCGACGTTACGCGCCGAGAACGGCCGGGGCCCGAGCGGAAAGCGCGCTGTAAAACGGTAGATGAGGGGAGACAGCGCGGCCCAGATGTAGACGCGTGTCAGGTTCGTCGAGAGCGTCAGCCACGGCGAAGGCTGACGCCCGTCGCTGACGGCCATGGCGTAGGACAGGCAGGCGAACGTGAGCCCGAGCAACGTCCACGCCCCCAAAAAGAGCGCCCACGTCGCCCGCGATGACCCCGGGCCCGGCTGCGACCTTCCTCCCATGTGCGGCGCGAAGAACCTCCGCGGGAGAGCTTATCAAAATTCAGGGGCGTTAAGCGCCTCCCGCTTCGGTCGCCCGCCTGCACGTCAACGCCGCTTCACGAAGCTTATGTCCCGACTCCTGGCGGAGCCGTTGACGACCAGGCCGTTCACACGCCCCGCGCCGTCGCGCCGGAATTCGACCGAGGCGAGGTACGCGTCCATGCCGCGGAACTCTTCCCGCCAGAGCCACTTGAGCGGGGTCGTCCCGCGCCGCCGGTGCTGCATCTGGAGCGCGCCGT
>DASVSK010000329.1:0-1802 GCA_036388135.1 Pyrinomonadaceae bacterium
CGGGCGCGGGGCGCGCGTCGTCGTCGCGTCGCGGGGTCGCGGGGCCCAGATGCACGCGGGGGCGCGGGCGTCGCGCGGCGAAGTCCTGTGGTTCCTGCACGCCGACACGCTCGCGCCGCCGGACGCGGCCGAGCGCATCGCCGAGGCGCTCCGAGACCCGCGCGCCGTCGGCGGCAACTTCCGCATCCGCTTCGACGGCGCGAGCGCGGCCGCGCGCTTCCTGACGTGGCTCTACCCGCGCCTGCGTCTGCTCGGGCTGGCCTACGGCGACTCCGGCTTCTTCGTGCGTCGCGCGGTCTACGAGCGCGCGGGCGGCTTCCGCGCCTTCCCCATCTTCGAGGACTTAGACCTCCTGCGCGCGCTCTGGAGGCAGGGGCGCTTCGTGCAGGCCGACGCCTTCGTCGTCACCTCGTCGCGCCGCTTCGAGGGGCGCAGCTTCGCGCTCACCTTCGCGCGCTGGTCGCTGCTGCAAACGCTCTACTGGCTCGGCGTCAGCCCGCACGCGCTCGCGCGGCTCTACGCGCACGTGCGCGGCGCGCGGCGGAAGTCCGAGGCTTGAGCGGAGGCGTTTTAAAAGATAAGGCTTGAGCGGAGGCGTTTTAATTGAGTGAGGGCGTTTTAGAAGGTGCCGTCGTGCCGGAGCTGCGGCCGCGCGATGACCCACGCGTGAGTCCTGGGGGCGCGGCGGCGCGCGCCCTCGTCGTCGGCGAATTCGGCGCGGAGTCGGAGGAGGTCTGCGGGCGTGTCGACGTCGTACCAGCGCGGCAGCTCAAGCAGGCGGAGCCCGAGGCGCTCGGCGTTGCGCGCCGTCTGCGCGTAGGCGCGCGGCGTGCTCCACTCGACCGAGTAGAAGAGTCCGCGCGCGGGCGCGCGCAGGCCGACCGCGTAGTAGCCGCCGTCTTCCGTCGGCCCGAGCGCGACGTCGGCGCGGCCGACGTCGAGCCCTTCGAGCGCCGCGGCGAGGAAGGCCGGCGGGAGCGTCGGGCTGTCCGCGCCGACCAGGAGCATCGGCCCCAGGCCGAGGGCGGCCGCGCGCTCGACCACCCCGGCGAGGCGCTCGCCCAGGTCGCCGCCGCGCTGTTCGAGCCAGAGCAGGCCGCCGCCCCTCTTTATATTTTCGCGCGGCGTCTCTTCCCCCGGCCCCCCTTCGAGCGCCGCGGCGCGCAGGGCCTCTTCGAGCGCCGCGCGCCCGTCGGCCGGGGCGTAGGCGACGAGGACTGTGGCGGCCACGCCCTGCGCGAGCGCGACCGTGTCGGCGAAGAAGCACGCGGCCAGCCGCGCGGCCTCGGGCCCGGCGAGCGGCGGCACGAGGCGCGTCTTGACCCCGCCGGGGCGCGGCGCTTTAGCCATGACGATGACGGCGGGGCGGGGCATAAGAAGGCGGAAAGGCGGAAGGGGGGGCGAAAGGTTAAGGCCGAAATAAGGGGCGATGCTTTACAGCGGCGCTTTCATCCTTCATCCTTCACCCTTCATCCTTTCTTTCCGGGAGTATCGCACGAAGATGAGCTACTACGAAGAAGAAGACCTGGGTCGCTTCGGCGAGGTCGGGCGGCACCGCCCCGACCTGTTCGAGAAGTTCATGGCGTGGTATCAGGCGTGCCAGGAGGACGGCGCGCTCTCGCGGCGCGAGAAGGCGCTCATCGGGCTCGCGGTCGCACACGCCTTGCAGTGCCCCTACTGCATCGACTCCTACTCGCAGTCGTGCCTCGAAGCCGGGTCGAACATGGAGCAGATGACCGAGGCCATCCACATGGCGTCGGCGCTGCGCGGCGGCGCGTCGCTCGTCCACGCCGTGCAGGCGC
>DASVSK010000330.1:0-7291 GCA_036388135.1 Pyrinomonadaceae bacterium
ATGCTGGCGGCTCATCTGCGAAAGCTTTTTCTACTGACTACTGTCTACTGTCTACTTAATTATGGAAGACCGAGAGATCAAGGGGCTGGAGCGGGCGCTCGAACAGATTTGGGAGGTGGCGCGGCGGTTCGGGCTCGACCCGTACCCCGTCCGCTTCGAGGTGGTGCCCGCCACCGTCATGTACGAGATAGGCTCTTACGCCTTGCCGGGGCGCTACTCGCACTGGACGTTCGGCAAGGCTTACCACCGCATGAAGACGATGTACGACTTCGGCCTCTCGAAGATTTACGAGGTCGTCATCAACACCAACCCGGCCTACGGCTTCCTGCTCGAGACGAACGGCCCCGTCCAGAACAAGCTCGTCATGGCGCACGTGCTCGGCCACGTCGACTTCTTCAAGCACAACGCCTACTTCTCGCGCACCAACCGCCGGATGGTCGACACCGTCTCGGCGCACTCGGGGCGGATGAGCGAGTACGAGTTCCGCTACGGCCGCAAGACGGTCGAGCGCCTCCTCGACGCCGTCCTCTCCATCGAGGAGCACATCGACCCTAACTTCTTCATCCGCCGCGAGGAGCCCGCGCCCCCGCCCGGCGCGAAGAAGTCGCCGAAGCCCCCCGGCCGCTACGACGACCTCTGGGACATGGGGCGCGCGCCCGACCCCGACCCGGCCGACGGCGACGACGGCGGGCGGCCCCGCGGCGACCGCCTCCCCGAAAAAGACCTCGTCTACTACGTCATGCGCAACTCGCCCTCGCTCAAGGACTGGCAGCGCGACGTCGTCGCCATGATCCACGAGGAGATGGAGTACTTCGTCCCGCAGATGCAGACGAAGGTGATGAACGAGGGCTGGGCCTCTTTCTGGCACTCGCGCATCATGCGCGAGCTGGACTTGCCGGACGCGGAGCTGCTGGAGTTCGCGGAGCTGCACTCGGGCGTCGTCTCGCCGCAGAAGGGGCAGCTCAACCCGTACTACCTCGGGTACAAAATCCTGGAGGACATCGAGCGGCGCTGGGACGCCCCCTCGGCGGGGGAGCGCGAGAAGCTCGGGCGCGAGCCGGGCGGCGGGCGGGCGAAGCTCTTCGAGGTGAGGGAGCTCGACAACGACGTCTCATTCCTGCGCAACTACCTCACCGAGGAGCTGTGCGAGGAGCTCGACCTGTTCGTCTATGAGCTGGTCGACGACGAGGAGTGGACGGTGTCGGAGAAGCGCTGGGAGCGCGTGCGCGACCAGCTCGTCTCGAACATGACCAACTTCGGCTTCCCCTACATCGTCGTCGCCGACGGCGACTACAACAACAACCGCGAACTCTACCTCAAGCACCAGTTCGAGGGGGCCGAGCTGGACATGGCCTACGCCCGCCGCGTCCTCGAACACGTCCACACCCTCTGGGGCCGCCCCGTCCACCTCGAAACCGTCGTCGACGACGAGCCCGCCCGCCTCCACTACAACGGCGAAGAGCACGACGAAGATTAAGTCAAAAGTAAAAAGGCAAAAGGCAAAAGTGGGGAATCTACTGTTTCGGCGAGCTTTTGGCGGTGACGATGATGGCGGCGAGTATTCGCGTCAACTCTTCCGCTTCTCCCCTCAGTTCGGCGACTCGCGATTCGCCCAACAGGTTCGCGGCCGTAAGGAGGCGTAACCAGTAGAGAGTTTCACGCGCCTCTTTCAGGGCGATAGCATTCTTGTTAATAAAGTCTGGCTTACTCTGTCCGGCGCGTGCTTCTTCGAGGTTCGCGCCTATTGACGTTCCCGCCCGTAAGAGCTGCTTAGCTCATCGTCCTACTTACCCCCGGGCTCTGATCCAAATGCTGGCACAACCGAATCACCCGGACGGCAAAGGCAAAGGCCCGCTCTCGAATGTCCATCGGCTTATCGGCGTCATCGCATCCATTAACCACTTTTGCCTTTTGCCTTTTTACTTTTGACTTATATCGTAGGGTTCCAGGAGTTCATCCAGAGGGTGCTGGTGGACTCTTTGCGGCCGACTTTGTAGACGTTGAGGCTGGCGAGCGGGGGGGAGTAGATGTGGAGGGTGACGAGGTCCTGGCCGCTGACGTCGGGGTTGCCGAGCTGGTGTATGTCGGGGACGTCGGCCCCCGTCACGTGGCCGGGCGTCCACTCGCGCGCCGAGCCGTAGCGGAGCCCCTCCGCCTCGCCCATCTCGAAGAGCGTCTCCCACATCACGCCGCGCAGCACGCGCACCGCGCCGAAGGAGCCGGCGTGGTCGTGGATCGGCGTGCGCTGCCCCGGCCGCCAGCAGAGGACGAGCACCTCGGCGTGCTCGCCGAGGTGTACGCGGTGGCGCGCGTACGTGCCCTCCTTGAAGGAGACGTAAGGGCGCAGCTCGTCCGCGCCGACCTCGACCCGCGCGAGCATCCCGTTCAGCTCGTCGAACGTCGGCCGCGCGCCGGCGCGCGAGAGCCATTCGACGAGCCCGGCGAGGGTGTAGTCGGCCGCCGCGTCCGCCGCGTCATGCGCCCCGGCCGTCCCGGCCGCGCGTGTGGTTGTGCTCGTAGACATCTGCTCTCGGCTCCTCTGAAGTGAATGCGGAAGGGTTTCGGTCGGGGCGTCTCCGAAGGCTTCTTACTACGCCAAACGGCCCGCCAAGTCAACGCGGCGGCGCGGCGCGGCGTCTTCGGGAGGCGACGGCCGGGGCGGCTCAGGCGAGCCCGCGGAGGAAGTCGGCGAGGTCGCCGAAGCTCTCCGCGTGCAGGTCGGCGGGGAATTTGCGCCGGACGGCCTCGCCGCGGAAGCCCTCGCCGCCGAGCACGACCCGCGCCCCGCGCGCCCGCGCCGCCGACTCGAACTGCACGTAGTCGCGCGCGTTGTGCTCCAGCTCGCGCTGCATGGTCGAGGAGACGCAGACGAGCGCCGGGTGGTGCTTCGCGACGTACTCGGCCAGCGCGAAGAAGGGCGTGTGCCCCCCGAAGTTGCGCACCTCCCAGCCCGCGCCTTCCAGGAGCGCCTGCGCGCAGAGGACGGGGAGCGTGTGCAGCTCGTCCTCCGCGGCGCAGCAGACGGCCTGCCCGTTGTACCCGCCCGCGCGCCGGGCCGACGCGGCCAGAGACTCGACGGCCTGCGTGGCCGTGCTCGTCGCCAGGTGTTCGTCGGCCACGGACATCTCGTAGGCGTGCCAACTGTCGCCCACGCGCCGCATCGACGGCGCGACCACCCCGTCGAAGATTTGTTCGAGCGGCGTGCCCAGCATGCGTGCTTCGAGGAGGAGCGCCGTGGCCTCGGCGGCGTGCCCCCCGGTGACGGCGTCGAAGAACAGCCCGGCCGTCGCCTCCGCGTCGAACGGCCCGGCCGCGGCCTCCCGCCCGTCCGCCCCCGCGCCGCGCGACGGCGCACCCAGTCCCCGCTCGGTCTGGAACCGCATCACCTCCGCGACGGAGAATCGCCTGTGGCCGCCGACCGTGCGGCTCGAAGTGAGCTGACCCGTGTCGGCCCAGCGCTTGATCGTCGCCTCGCTGACGAGCCAGAGCCGCGCCAGTTGCCGCGTGGTCAGGAATTTTGCCGGGGTGAGAGTCATGAACGTTTCAAGCGCTTACGGGACGGGTCGCTCGCCAGCGCCGTTAAAGGTATATCAGAAATTAACGGACAATTAAAATAGCCCAACTTTGTTACCGAATCGTGATGAGCGAATTGGCCGCTTCGTGTATACTGCAAACGTTCTTAAGTCGCTCATGTTTGGGGACGGGGGCGGCCGCCGACCCGACCCGCGCAGGCCGGGCGGCCTACGCCTTCGGCAGACTTATGCTCTTTGTGAAGCAGAGCGTAATCAGCGCACCGCCCGAGCGCGTCTTCGCCTTCCACGAGCTGCCGGACGCCTTGAGCCGCCTGACGCCGCCGTGGGAGCCGACGCGCGTGTTGAAGGCCGCGCCCGACTTGAAGGTCGGTTCCGTGGCCGTCGTCGAGACGCGCCTGTTCGGGGTCGTGCCCGTGCGCTGGGTGGCGCGTCACACGGCGTACGAACCGCCGCGTATGTTCGAGGACGTACAGGTCGAAGGGCCTTTCAAGCGCTGGCGTCACCGCCACACGGTCGAGCCGCACGAAAAGGGTTCGGTGCTGCGAGACGAAGTTGATTTCGAGACGCCGCTCGGGGCGCTCGGCCGTCTGGCCGCGCCGCTTCTGGTCGAGCCGCGCCTGCGCAGACTCTTCGAGTATCGCCACCGCGTCACGCGCGAGTGGTGCGAGGACGCGGCACGGGAGTAGCAGGGGATATAAGCATGTCGGAAAGCGCGAACCGAAACGAAACGCAGGGGCGGGGTGGCTGGCTGGTCGCCGCCGTCTCGCTGGCCCTGCTCATAGGGGTGGCGCTGCTCAAGGGGCGCGCCGACTCGGGCGGGGAACTCGATTAACTAACTTACAAACGACGAACTGAGGGGGAAGTGTAAATGGCAACAGCAGCTTCTAAGATAGCGCAAGACAATCCTACGATGTCGGGCAACCAGAGCATGACGGCGGGCGGCGGCAAGGACGTGGTCGAGTCCGCGCTCCGCACGATGGACGAGTCGACCAAGGGCGCGGCGGGCATCAGCCTGTTCCACATCCTGACGCTGGCCTCCATCGGCGGCTCGCTCGCGCTCTTCTTCGCGGGCAAGAAGTCGGCGGCGATCTTCGTCGGCCTCTGGCCGCCGACCTTCCAGGCGCTCAAGTCCGTGGCCGACACGAACAAAGAGAACCGGAAGTAGGCCGCCACACGACGGCCGACAGCCGAAAGCCGCGCGGACGGAAACGTCCGCGCGGCTTTTCTCTTTCCGGCGCGCCCGCTCACCCCATCCTGAGCGCGCGGCCGACCGAGGGGTCGCGGCGCACGCGCCAAATCTTCGAGTCGAGGTAGTAGTGCAGCAGCGCGTAGCCCCAGAGGAAGCCGGAGATCAACTGCGTGACGAACGCCTCCGGCTCCGCGGCGTGGTTGACGAGCTGGCGCGGCACCTGGTACCAGACGCCGAAGACGACGCCCAGGAGGACGTAGTGGACGAGCCTGCGGCTGATGAACTCGGCCGCGCCGTGGCGCTCGCGGCACTCGCCGTCGCGCGTGTACTTGCGGTTGTGAAACCAGACCAGCCGGTGGTACTGGAAGTTGTGATAGATCGTGAGCATCGCGACGATGGCGATGGGCTTGTGCGGCATCGGCGTCAGCAGCACGACCCAGTGCATCGGCACGGCCGCGGCCAGCAGGAGGTACTTCGGCACGTCGAGCGGGAGCCCGAGGAACAGGCGCTGCCCCTGCCGGCCGACCCACGCCGCCGCGGCCAGGACGGTCGCCGCGAGCAGCGCGCCTTCGAGCCAGCCGAGCCAGCCGTGCAGCGCCGCGGGCACGCGCCTGAGCGCCTCCGCGTCGCGCGCGACGAAGGCGACGAACGGGTAGGTGAAGGCGAGCAGGAGGAAGGCGCGGTCGAGGAAGTTGTCCGCCCGTTCGAGGTCGTCGTTCTTCTTCTTGTAGAGCACCATGAAGCCGTAGTGCTGCTTGACGAGGTGGTAGTAGGCCCACAGCGCCGCGAGGACGAAGAAGAGGAAGCCGAGGCCGGCGACGACGGCGAGGGGCCCGGCGGCGAAGAAGAGGAGCGACCACCAGAGCAGGCGCGCGCGCGACCGGCGCTCCTCGCGGTCGAAGTAGGTGCGCGAGAAGGTCGCGAAGACGTGCGGCGCGTCGACGAGCACGGCCCACGCCGCGACCATCGGCACCAGCGGCACGATCCCCCCGACGTAGAGCGCGAACAGCGCGTAGCTCGTCACGACCGACCCGATGAACCACACGAGGTCGTCGCGCGCCCCGATGATCCAGCGCAAAGATACGACGCGCGCGCCGGCCGCGTCCTTCGTCGTCGTCGTTGTCGTCGTCGTGGCGGACATGAAAATTTAAGGGGCGTCCGGGCTTAAACCGCCCCGGCGCGTGGACAGCGGCGCGCCGGGGCGCACATAATTTGCGAAACACACGCGGCGGGGCGTGCGGGATTTTATCACGCCGGAAGCGCGCGGCAACGCCCGCCGCGCCCGCGGCGGCGGAGGAGTCGAAGAGAATGGCCGAAGACGAGAAGCGGCTCGAAGGTCTGCTCGGGCTCATGTTCCAGGCGCACCCGTGGCACGGCATCTCGCCGGGGCCGGCCGCGCCCGCCGTGGTCAACGCCTACATCGAGATCGTCCCGACCGACGCCGTCAAGTACGAGCTGGACAAGGCTTCGGGGCACCTGAAGGTCGACCGCCCGCAGCGCTTCTCTTCGTTCCCGCCGACGCTCTACGGCTTCATCCCGCAGACCTTCTGCGGCGACCTCGTCGGCGAGCTGTGCCGCGAGACGACGGGGCGCGGCGGGGCCATCCGCGGCGACGGCGACCCGATGGACATCTGCGTGCTCACCGAGCGCCCGGCCGCGCACGCCGGCTTCCTCGTCCGGGCCGTGCCCGTCGGCGGCCTGCGCATGATCGACGGCAACGAGGCCGACGACAAGATCATCGCCGTCCTTGAGAACGACGTCGCCTACGGCCACATCGAGGACATCGGCCAGGCCCCGGCCGGGCTCGTCGAACGCCTCCAGCACTACTTCCTCACCTACAAGCAGCTCCCGCAGGAGTCGCCGCGCCGCGTTGAGATTGCCGACGTCTACGACCGCGACGCCGCGCTCGAAACCATCCGCCGCAGCCTTGAGGACTACCGCGCGCGCTACGGCGCGCCCGAAGACCGCGTGGGCGAGCTGAAGCGTCTGCTTTCGAGTTGATGCGGGCGAAGGGGGCGTGCCGGGTCGACGCTCAGCGCCTCCTGCGCTTGAGCACCTGCACGACCATCCAGCCGGCGACGCCGACGTAGATCGAGACGACGCGGAAGTACCACTGCAAGTCGGTCCTGGCCTCGCGCGTGAGGTAGAAGAAGCCCGCGAAGAAGACGAGGAAGGTGAAGAACCACTCGGCGCGTTCGAGCCAGCTCAGCTTCCGACCCGGCGGTTGACTGCTCATCTGAACTTAAACCCCCGCCTTAACCCCGGAACCCTTCCTCGACGCCGCAGGCGGGACAGCGGAGCGCGCGGCGCGTCTCGTCCTTCCAGCGCGCGAGCGCCGGCGTCGAGAGGCGCGGCGCGCCGCCCTCGGCCTCGCCCTCGCGGAAGAAGCGCGGGAGCGCGTCCGCCGCCGATTCTTCGACGCCCCGCGACGCGCCCGCGCCGCCGCGCCCGCGGCAGCGCCTGCACTCCCAGCCGAAGCCTTCGTTGACGAAGTGCTCTGTCTCGGTCACGCGAAAAGGCTAGAGGCGGGAGCCGCGCGAAGTCAAACGCCGCGGCGCGGCGAGCTTTT
>DASVSK010000331.1:0-4235 GCA_036388135.1 Pyrinomonadaceae bacterium
GAAGCCTTCCGCGGCATCCCCGCCGAGGAGTGGGACGAGATACGCCGCCGCTCGCTCGAAGCGCGCGAGCGCGTCGCCACCGCCCGCCGCGTCGAGCAGGCGGCCGAACACCTCTACGCCGGCACGGGCGCGAACGCGCTGGTCAACTGAAGCCGAAGGTAAAAAGGCAGCCCGCTTCGCGGAAGTAAACGGGCAAAAGTTTAGACGCGGAAAAGCGCGCCCCCGTCGATTGACGACGAGAGGCGCGCTTTTCCGCGTCTACCTACTTTCGCCTTCCGCCTATCTACTTTTTACTCGCCGAAGGCTCGGGCTGGCGCATCGTGCCGACGATGTAGCCGCGGCGGGCGCGCAGGTTGAGACCCTGGCGGCGCGCGCCGACGTGTATCTTGCGGTACTCGGTCGGCGCGGCCCTGCGCAGCGGGCGCTTCGGGCTGTAGGTGACGACGTACTGGGAATCTATCTCGCGCGCGACCGAGCCGCCCTCGGTCATCATGCCCTCGACCGAGTCGGGCAGAAGGATGCGCCCGCCCGTCTCCTCGGTCAGTGACTTCAGGCGCGCCTCGCCGCGCAGCATCTCGCGCTCGGCCTCCCTGCGTCGGCGGCGCAACGCCGGGTCGACGCGCATCCCGCCGTTGACGCTGGGCGGGTTGATACCCGCGCCGCGCATGCCGGGCGGGCGCGTCGGGTCGAGCCCCACGGTCGCCTGGTCTGCGCGCGCCTGCGCCGCGCCCGGCGCTTCGGGCGGGGCCTTCCACCACGGCTGCTTGACCTGCTCGCGCGCCACCTCCGTATAGCTGATGACGTGCAGCGTCGTCTGCGACGCGATGAGGCGCTTGACGGCCTCCTCGTACTCCTTCGAGCCGGCCGTGTCGATGCCGTCGGTGACGAGGACGAGGTGGCGGTTGCCGACGGGCTGCTCGGCGAGCAGTTCGACTGCGCGGCGCAGGGCGCGCGAGAGGTTCGAGCCCGAGCCCGAGGCGAGCTTCGCGCGGACGGTGCGCGCGGCCTGCTCGCGGTCGCCCGTCCAGCCCTGCAAGGTGTCGACGCGGCCGCTGAACGAGACGACGGCGAGGCGGTCGCCGTCGCGCAGGTTCCGGATGACCGAGAGCGCGACGTCGCGCGTCGTGTTGGCGCGCACGATGGGGTCGAGGTCCCAGCCCGTGCCGAGCGCGAGCACGACGCTGGCGGGCGTGCGGCGCACGCTCTTGACCTGCTGCGGCACTTCGTCCTCGACGACGAGCACGTCGTCGACGCCGAGCCCCGGGTCGAAGCGCCCCTTCTCGTCGTAGGCGAAGACGGGCAGCCGCACCTCCTCGACGTAGACCCGCTCGGCCTCCTCGTCCTCGGGCGTCGGCGTCGGGCGCACGCGGACGCCGCTCTGCGCGTTCGCCGCGGCGGCGGAGAGGATGACGAAGGCGGCGCTGGCGAAAATGTAAGGCAGACGGCGCGGAAGCATGTTGACTCCTTCGGGCGGCGAAAACTTTTTAGTGCCTGCGGGTTCTGATGCTCCGCGGGCGCGACATCGTTCGCCCCGGGCGTTCGGCCGCGGCGTAGGACTCGGCGACGTTACACGCGGCGGAGCGCCCCCTCGCCCTTCACCCTTTCTTCCTCGCCTGCGCCTGGACGGCTGTGATGGCGACGACGTCGACGATGTCCTCGGCCTTGCAGCCTCGCGAGAGGTCGTTGGCGGGCCTGTCCAGCCCTTGCAGGACGGGGCCGATGGCGGTCGCGCCGCCGAGCCGCTCGGTGAGCTTGTAGGCGATGTTGCCGGCCTGGAGGTCGGGGAAGATGAGCACGTTGGCGCGCCCCGCGACGGTCGAGCCCGGCGCTTTCGACTCGCCGACTTTGGGGACGAGCGCGGCGTCGGCCTGCAACTCGCCGTCTATCTCAAGCTCGGGCTGGCGCGCGCGCACGGTGCGCGTCGCCTCGACGACCTTGTCGACGAGCTGGTGTTTGGCGCTGCCCTTGGTGGAGAAGGAGAGCATGGCGACGCGCGGCTCGGCCTCCAAGAGCGCGCGGCAGGAGTCGGCCGAGGCGATGGCGATCTCGGCCAGCTCGGGTGCGGTCGGCTCGATGACGACGCCGCAGTCGGCGTAGATGAGCGCGCCGCCCGCGCCGAACGCGGGGTCGGGCAGGACCATCACGAAGAAGCTGCTGACGATGCGGAAGCCCTGCCGGATGCCGATGCAGTGGAGCGCGGCGCGGACGGTGTGCGCCGTCGTGTTGGTCGCGCCCGCGACCGAGCCGTCGGCCTTGCCCTCGCGCACGAGCAGGTTGCCGTAGTAGAGCGGGTCGCGGACGGCGATGCGCGCCTCGTCGGGCATCATCCCCTTCGCGCGCCGCAGCTCGTGGTAGAAGGCCGCGACGCGCTCGAAGTCGGGCGCGCGCAAGTGGTCGAGCAGCGCGACGCCGCCGAGGTCTGCCCCGGCCGCCCGCGCCGCCGCGCGCACCTTCTCCTCGTCGCCGAGCACGGTGACCCGCGCGATTCGGTCGCGCGCGATCATCGAGGCGGCGACGGCCGTGCGCGGGTCTTCGCCCTCGGGCAGGATGACGTGCTGCGGGTCTGCGGCGGCGCGCCGGCGTATGCGTTCGAGTATGGACATAGAGGCAAAAAGTGGGCGGTCGGGAGAAACGTTAACAGGGACGGGCAGGGCGTGCAGGACGGGCAACAAAGGTTTGAGATTCCGGACTCCGAATCCGGAATCTCTATCCCGTCCGTCCTGTCCGTCCCCGCCGGAATTTGTCTGAGTTGGGCGGCTGCAAATTTAGCACGAAGGCCCGCGCGTGGGAAACGCGGGCCGCCGCGCGCGGGCGCAGGCGTCGTCAGCCGCCGAGCGTGTCGTCGATGAGTCCCTCGGCGGCGGAGGCGAGGCGTCGGACGAGCGCCGGGTCGTGCGACTTGAGCGCGGTGAACGTCCGCTCCTCCGGGACGGCGCGCGCGGCGAAGCCCTCCTCGTCGAAGCCGACGAGCGCGACGCTCAGGGCGGGCGAGTCGGCGACGACGAACCACTCGCGCGCGAGCCGCGCCGCCCCGCTCACTTCGATGACGCGCATGTTCGGGTGGCGCGGCGGCTTCCAATCCGGCACGCCGAAGACGTAGACGCGCTCCGAGACGTCGGCGATGCGCATGTAGCGGTCGACGACCGCCTCCATCCGCGACAGCCTCTCGAAGCCCGCGTAGAGCCGCCCGCCCCTGTGCGTCCGCAGCAGCACCGCGTTCTCGATGAGCAGGCTCAGGTATTCGAGCGTGGGTACCTGCGCGCGGAAGCGGAAGGTCGCGCGCTCGTCGAAGTCGCGGCGTGAGACGTGCGCGACCGTGCCGAGGTCTTCGACCTTCTCGCCGGCCGCGGCCAGTGCTTGGTCGAGCATCGAGAACTCTTTCATGGCAGGGTTGCGCCGCGCCCCGGGGCGGCAAAGCGCCGTGCCCACCTTGTATGCGTCGAACTCTTCGCCAGCGTCGCGAATATCTCGTGAAACTGTCAAAGGTTGGGCGGAAGTACGAAAACCGTTCGGCGCGCGAACCCGCCGCGACCGTCCCGGCCCAAACCTTTACGGCGTCTTGCCGAATTTCTTGCGGCAGAGACAAAGTTCTTGCATTTTCAAAAGTTGCGGAAGTATTATCCGGCCGAAGCGTTACCCAGGCGTTACCCATCCGCGCACCCGAACCGGGTCGGAGCTTGCGAGCCACACAGCATTCTGACTCACCTTGTTCTCCCGCCAGCCAGAGGTTAAAGGACAGATATGGAAACTTTTCAACGGCCCGAGCTGAAAGAGCGCGGGCCCGAAAACAGAGACACGGACAAGGCCGCCTTGCAGGCCATCGCGCAGGCCGCCATCGACGTCGAGCTGTTCACGCTCCCCCTCTACATGGTCTCCATGTACTCCATCCAGGGGATGCACCAGATAACCAGCAAGGGGAACGACTTCTACCGCGGCCGGCGTTGGCCGGGCGCGTCCCCGTCGCGCAAGCCCGAGGGCGACGCCAACGGGACGGCCTTCAACCACTTCTTCAGCGTCTTCATCGACGAGATGCTCCACCTGCAACTGGCCTCGAACATCGCCAAGGCGCTCGGCGTGATGCCGAGCTACAACGGCAAGGACTTGCAGGACGAAAATTACGGCTGGGTCTGCTACGGCCCGGAGCAGACCGTCCTCCCGCACATCCTCGACTTCAAGGACACGGTCAGCGGCTACAACGACATCAAGGTCAAGCTCGACGCGCTGACGGTCGAGCA
>DASVSK010000332.1:0-1682 GCA_036388135.1 Pyrinomonadaceae bacterium
GAAAGTCCGTCCCCCTCCGTCCTCGACTGAAACGGGGAGGGCGCGGGCACGTCCCCGCGACCCCGCACGGGGTCGGCGGAGCCGCCCGCGGTCAGCGCAGCCACCATTCCCGCGTGCCCACGCAGGCACACTGAGTATCACCGACAAACGGCACCCCCGTAGCGATGCGGGTCCGCAAAGCCAGGAGACTCGGCCCCAGCCGAGTTCGTCCGGTTACCGAAGTGAGGTTCGCACAGATGTTTTCCACCCAGAGGGTCAGTTCGCTTAACACGCGCTCCTTCAGTCTCAGGCTCCAGGCTTTCCCCCTCCTCCTTCTCCTCTTCATCATCGCCCAGTCGGCCGGCACGGCGCGCGCAGCGACGCGGACGCTCGGCGCGGGCGCGAGCCTGCAACAGGCGCTCGACGCGGCGCAGCCCGGCGACACGCTCGTGCTCGAAGCCGGGGCCGTCTTCGTCGGCCCCTTCACGCTGCCGAACAAGCAGGGCGACGGCTGGATCACCATCCAGTCGTCGGCGCTCGCGCAACTGCCCGGCGACGGCGGGCGCGTCTCGCCCGCACACGCGGCGCTGATGCCGAAGGTGCTCTCGCCCGGCTTCGGCGAGCCCGCGCTCAAGACCGCGCCCGGCGCGCACCACTACCGCTTCGTCGGCGTCGAGATTTCGACGACGAACACCGGCGCGAACGTCTACGACCTCGTCAGGCTCGGCGCGGACGACTCGACGCAGAGCACGCTCGCGTCGGTGCCGCACCACCTCGTCCTCGACCGCTGCTACATCCACGCGCTCACCTACCAGAGCCTCAAGCGCGGCATCGCGCTGCACAGCGCCGAGACGTCGATCATCAACTCTCACATCTCCGGCTTCAAGGTCGTCGGCCAGGAGGCGCAGGCCATCGGCTCGTGGAACGGTCCCGGCCCCTTCCGCATCATCAACAACTACCTCGAAGGGGCGGGCGAGGCACTCCTGTTCGGCGGCGCGACGCCCACGCTGCCCGGGCTGGTGCCGTCGGACATCGAGGTGCGGCGCAACCACCTCGCCAAAGACCCGGCCTGGTACCCCTCCCACCCGTCATACGCCGGGACGCGTTGGTCTGTGAAGAACATCTTCGAGCTGAAGAGCGCGCGCCGTGTCGTCGTCGACGGCAACCTCTTCGAGAATAACTGGCTGGACGCCCAGCAGGGCTACGCCATCATCTTCACGCCGCGGCCGAACGACAGCGGGGCGGCGGCGGTGGTGGAGGACGTCGAGTTCACCAACAACATCGTCCGCCACGTCGCCGCGGGCATCCACATCGCGGGGCAGGACGACCTCTCGACCAGCCCCTACGCGGTCATCGCCCGGCGCATCAGGATCGCGAACAACCTCTTCTACGACCTCAACTACGAGGCGTGGGGCGGCGACGGCGCGTTCCTCAAGATCGGCGCGGGCGTCGAGTCGGTGACGGTCGACCACAACACGGTCGACCACAGGGGCAACATCACGAAGGCCTGGGGGCAGACGATGCCCGGCTTCGTCTTCACGAACAACCTGATGGCGCACAACGACTACGGCATCATGGGCGGCGACGCGTCGCCGGGGCTCCTGACGCTGTCGATGTACTTCCCCGGCTACCGGTTCGCGCGCAACGTCCTGGCCGGCGACGTCCCCTACGTCTCCAACCACACGCGCTGGTACCCGCAGGAC
>DASVSK010000333.1:0-10119 GCA_036388135.1 Pyrinomonadaceae bacterium
GACTGGGTCATCAAGAACAGGAAGACCTACAATGTCCGCGTGATGAACCTCTCCCTGGGCGCGCCGCCCGCGCAGAGCTACAAGACCGACCCGCTGTGCCAGGCGCTCGGGCGCGCCGTCGACGCCGGCATCGTCGTCGTCGTCGCCGCGGGCAACTGGGGCAAGGACGCGCAGGGGCGGACCATCTACGGCGGGATTCTCTCCCCCGCCAACTCCCCCCGCGTCATCACCGTCGGCGCGACCAACACGCAGCAGACGGCCGCGCGCTCCGACGACCTCGTCGCCACGTACTCCTCGCGCGGGCCGACGCTCGTCGACGGCGTGATGAAGCCCGACCTCGTCGCGCCCGGCAACAAGCTCGGCGCGGCCGAGACCGCGGCCACCTCGCCGACGGCCAGCAACTCTTACACCCCGACCGGCGGCGGCGGCCTGCTCGGCACGGTGGTGAGCGGCGACACGAGCACGAACAAGCCGGTCGCCACCGGCACCTACCGCGTGATGAGCGGGACGTCTTTCGCCGCCCCGGCCGTCGCGGGCGCGGCCGCGCTGATGCTCGAAGCCAACCCCTCGCTCACGCCCTCGATGGTGAAGGCGCTGCTGATGAGGACGGCGCAGCGCCTCCCGCTCTACGAGCAGACGGTCGCCGAACGGAAGATGTCGCCCTTCGAGCGCGTCATCACCGAGGGCGCGGGCGAGCTGAACGTGAGCGCCGCGGTGACGGTCGCGCGCGCCGTCCGCAAGGACGCCAACCGCGCCGCGCCCGGCGACGACCTCATCACCGCGAGGCGGACGACCTACTCGTCGCTCGGCCTCACCTCCCCGATTGCGGGCGAGACGATGCCGCTTAACAACGGCGTCATCTGGGTCGAGGGCGTCGCCTTCAACGAGCGTCTGACGCTGACCGGCGGCTTCCGCCTGCCCGACGGCCGCACGCTCAGGGACGGTTGGGTCATGGCCGACGGCAGGCTCCTGCCCGACGGCACCTACCTCCTCTCCAGCGGCCACACGGTCGGCGCTAATTACATCGTCGGCAGCGGCATCCTGCTCGGCGACGGGATTCTGCTCGGCGACTCGCTGCGCGGCAGCGCCGCCTTCGCCAACGAGCCGGCCTGGGCCTCGAACCTGATCGAGCCCAGCTCGATGAGGCTGAAAGAGGAGCAGGTGCTACTACAGGGCGAGGCGGCCGTGCCGACCTCCGTCAGCCGCATCACGACTTCGAGCCCACTCTACCCGCGGCGCTAACGCCCGCACTCTCCTCGGGCTCAAAGAGGAAGGGCGCGCTCTCCGTCGAGAGCGCGCCCTTCCCTTTTGTCTTAACTCTTCCCCTCCCTACCTCGGCCGCGGCGGGGTCGCGCCGGGCGGGACGATCCAGAGCTCGGTCGCGCCGGACTCGCGCGCGCCGCCTTCGAGGGTGACGATGCGCGAGGCTTCGATGCCGCGGGTGGCGACGACGTAGTCGCGCGCGCGCTGCGCGCGCTGCGCGCCCGTGCCGAAGCGCCTGTTACGCCCGCCGTAGCCGATGATGTAGCCCTGCGCGCCGGGGCTGTTCTGCAACTCGATGGCGAAGACGTCGAGGCGCGCCTTCTCGTCGTCGCGCTGTATCTCGCCGATCTCGTCGAACTTGGTCGGGTTCGGCGGCGCGGGCACGGCCGCCTGACACTGGGCGCGGCACTCAAGGTTGTAGCCCGCGACCTCGACCGTCGCCGTGACGGGCTGGCCGGCGAGCCCCGCCGTGTCGACGGTGATCGTCGTCGTGCCCTGCCCCGAGATGATCGTGCCGGCCGAGACGACCCAGTTGTAGACGGGCGTCACGCCGGGCGTGCCGCCGCTCACAGAGGCCGTGAAGGTGATGGGCGAGCCGGCCTGCTGCACGTCCGGGCAGTAGATCGAGACGTTCGGGCAGACGGGGCGCGGCGGCGGGCAGTTGCGCACGACCACCTTCGTCGAGGTGAAGGCCGTGCAGAGCGGGTTGTCCACGGGGCCGCTCTCGACCGTCACGGAGGCGTTGTAGACGCCGGGCTGGGCGTCGGACAAGTCCCACACCACGTCGGTGCCGTCCGTGCTGTCGAGTCTGCCGCCCGAGACCGTCCAGCGGTAGCGCAGGGGCTTGCCCTCGGGGCTGAAGCCGGTGGCCTTGAGGCGCACGCGCGGGTTGGCCGTCGACTCGGCATCGGGGCAGAGCGTGACGACCTGCGCGTCCGCGTCGAGCTTGATGGTCGGCGGCTGATACTGGGGCGGCGTGGACGGCGTCTGCGAGCCCGTCTGCGCCGCGTGCGAGGACGTGATGACGAAGGCCGCGACGGCCAGCAGCAGCACGCTAAGGACGGCCGCGGTTCGCTTTCCTGAAGGCATGTCCGACTCCTTGTTGTCCGGGTGGCAAATACAGGCGCACAGGTTAAACCAAAAACCGCACGCCCACAACGGTATTTTTACAACCCTTGGAAACGGCTAATGCCGCCACGCTTCCACCGCCGCCCCCGAAAGTCGCGCCCGCGGCTCGTTCTCCGGCCGAATACGCGAAAACGCGGGCAGGCGGTCACGCCTCCCGTGATATATTGCGGCGAGAAGTCGGGAGGAGTTTTATGTCAACCCAGCCGAAGACCTGCCTGACGCCGGAAGAGTATCTGGCCGTCGAGCGCCGGAACGAATACAAGAGCGAGTACGTCGACGGCGAGGTGGTCGCCATGACCGGGGCCAGCCGGAGGCACAACCTAATCGCCGTCAACCTTACGGGTGAGATAAGTCAGCAGTTGAGAGGCCGCCCCTGCGAAGCGTACACAAGCGGCATGCGCGTCAGGATTCAGTCAAAACGCGAGGACGCCTACACCTACCCGGACGTTGTAATCGTCTGCGGCGAGCCGCGGTTCGAGGACGATTACCTCGACACGCTCCTCAACCCGACCGTCGTCATTGAAGTTCTCTCAGAGTCCACGGAGCGGTACGACCGCGGCAGGAAGTTCGGCTTCTACCGCACGATTGAATCCCTCGCCGAGTACGTTCTGGTCGCGCAGGACGAGCACAGGGTCGAGCAGTACACGCGACAGGCCGACGGCCGCTGGCTGCTCTCCGACCACCGCTCGCCGGAGGACGTGGTCGAGTTGACTTCCGTCCGATGCGCGCTTGCGCTTCGCGAAGTTTACGAGAAGGTCTCTCTGCCCCCGGGCGATTTGAAGGAGGGCGAAGCCCCGTGAGCGTAGCCGCCGCCGCGCTCCCTCCGGACGGGCCGAAGGCGTCGCGCGCGATCCTGTGGGGCGGCCTGTCGGCCGGGGTGGGCGACATCGCGTTCGCCTTCGTCGTCTCGGGGCTGCGCGGCGTCGGGCCCGTGAGCGTCTTGCAGTCCGTCGCGGGCGGCCTGCTCGGCCCGCCGGCGAGGGAGGGCGGGCTCGCCACGGCCGCGCTCGGCGCGGCGCTCCACTTCCTGATCGCCGGGGCCGCGGCCGCCGTCTACTGGCTCGCGAGCCGCAGGCTCAAAGTACTGGTGCGCCGCCCCGTCGTCTGCGGCCTGCTCTACGGCGTCGCGGTCTACTTCTTTATGTACTTCGTCGTGCTGCCGCTCTCGGCCATCTACTTCAAACCCTCGTACGAACCATCGGCCGTACTCCTCAACTCGGCGGGGCACATGTTACTCGTCGGGCTGCCCATCGCGCTGGCCGCCCGGCGTTATTCGGGGTAGCGTCGGCGCGTGCGCGCGGCGCTTCCCACGTTCGACGACAAGACCGGGAGGGATGTTTATGATCGACGGCAGTGAGAGTCGGAAGGCGGAGGCGCGGTACCCGGTGGGCGAGTTGTTCCTCGACCGCTGGTCGCCGCGCGCGATGTCGGGCGAGTCGATTTCGGAAGAGGACTTGTCGACGCTCATCGAGGCGGCGCGCTGGGCCCCCTCGTCTTACAACAACCAGCCCTGGCGCATCCTCTACGCGCGCCGCGACACGGAGCACTGGCCGGCCTTCTTCGACCTGCTCGTCGAGGGCAACCGGAACTGGGCCGCGGACGCGGCGGCGCTGCTGCTCTTCGTCTCGAAGGAGACGTTCGACTTCAACGGCAAGCCCTACCCGACGCACTCGTTCGACACCGGCGCGGCGTGGGAGAACCTCGCGCTACAGGCGACGCTCATGGGGCTGGTCGCGCACGGCATGCAGGGGTTCGACTACGACCGCGCGCGCGCGGAGCTGAACATCCCCGAGGGCTTCCGCGTCGAGGCGATGGCGGCGGTCGGCCGCCCCGGCGACCCCGCGCGCCTGCCCGAACACCTGCGCGAGCGCGAGACGCCCAGCGGCCGCAAACCCCTCTCCGAGATAACCTGCGAGGGCGCTTTCCGCTTCTGAGCGGCGCGGGCGGAGGACGAGGATGACGGACGAGACGCCGAACGACGCCGGGCCGCGGTCGACGACGGAGCGGCGCAGGGCGAGCGTCGCGGGGGCGCTGGCGCTGCTGCCCGGCGCGCGGGGCGAGCGCTTCGCGAAGGTGCTTGAGCACGGCAGCCTCGTCGTCGAGATTTACGCGCCGCGCGGCCGGGACCCGCAGCAGCCGCACACGCGCGACGAGGCTTACGTCGTCGTCAGCGGGCGCGGGCATTTCGTCAACGGCGACGCGCGCCACCCCTTCGGGCCGGGCGACTTCCTCTTCGTGCCCGCCGGCGTGACGCACCGCTTCGAGGACTTCACCCCGGACCTCGTCGTCTGGGTCATCTTTTACGGCCCCGAAGGCGGCGAAGAAGGTGGTGAGCGGCGAGTGACGGGTGACGAGAAAGAGAGCGCCGACCGCACTACCGTGTTATGACCTCCCGCAAGAAGTCATCCGGCACGAAGGGCGCGGGGGCGCGGCACCTACGGCCGCCGGCGGCGCGACGCGTCGAGCGCGTGCGGCGTCTGCTCGTGCGCAGCGGCATGCCGCGCGCGCAGATGTCTCTGATCCTCGCGTCGACGGGCGCGGCCGGCTTCCTCGCGTCGTTCCTGATGCTCCGCCTCGGCCTGTCGCTGATGTGGCTGCGCTACGCGCTGGCGGTGCTGCTCGCCTACGCGGTCTTCCTCCTGCTGCTCCGCCTCTGGCTCCTCCTCCACAGCCGCGAGCCGCTGGCCGACGCGCTCGACTTACCACTCGAACTGATGCCGGGCGACTTCGGCGGCGCATCCGTCACGACTGACGCTCCCGCGTCCACGTTCGGCGGGGGCGGCGACTTCGGCGGCGGGGGCGCGGGCGGGAGTTGGGGCGGGGGGGTGAGTGCGGGCGTGCGGAACGCCGCGCCTTCCTTCGACGCGGGCGGCGCGGCCGTCGGCAGCGGAGGGGGAGGTGTTGGCGGAGGCGGAGCAGGAGGCGGCTCCGGGGTGCTCTCCGGCCTCGACGTCTTCGACGCCGACTCGGAGGGCTGCGTCTTCTTTCTGCTCGCGCTGGCGCTCGTCGCCGCGGGCACGGTCGCCGCGCTCTACGTCGTCTACGCCGCGCCTCTGCTGCTGGCGGAGATTCTGGTCGAGGGGCTGCTGCTCTCCGGCCTCTACCGCGGGATGAAGCGTGCGGGGCGGTCGGGCGGCGACTGGGTCGGCGCGGCCGTCCGGCGGACCTGGCTCCCCGTCCTGCTCACGCTCGTCACCTTCGCCGCCGCCGGCTACTTCCTCCAACGCGCCGCGCCCCGGGCGCGCTCACTCGGCGAGGCGTGGAAGATGGTCAACACCGACTGAGCCGCGCGCCCTCCTTCGCTTTCACGACCTCAGCCCGTGTTCCTCAGGCCGGCCGAGATGCCGTTGATGGTGGCGGCGAGCGCGTAGTCCAGCTCCTCCGACTCTTCGCCCGCGCGCTTGCGCCGCAGCAGCTCTATCTGGATGAGGCTCATCGGGTCGACGTAAGGGTTGCGCAGCGCGATGGAGCGTTCGAGCACGGGGTTGCGCTCCAGCAGCCGCGCCTGCCCGCTCACGCGCAGGACGACGCGCCGCGTGCGCTCGAACTCTTCCGCTATCATCCCGAAGACTCGGTCGCGCAAGTCCGCGTCCTCGACCAGCCCCGCGTACCTGCGCGCGATGCCCAGGTCGGCCTTCGCCATCCCCGTCTCGACGTCGCCGACGAGGTTCATGAACAGCGGGAGGCCGCGCGTCATCTCGTCCAGCAGCCCCGCGCCGCGCTCGCGCTCGAACCTTTCGAGCGCGTGGCCGACGCCGAACCACGCGGGCAGCACGTGGCGGCTCTGCATCCAGCCGAAGACCCAGGGGATGGCGCGCAGGTCGGCCAGGCCCCGGCGGGTCGAGCGCCGCGCCGGGCGCGAGCCGATCTTCGCCAGGTCGAATTCGAGCACGGGCGTCGCCTCCTCGAAGTAGGGGACGACGTCCTCGTTCTCCGCGACCATCTCGCGGTAGAACTCGAAGGCCGCGTTCGACATCCACCCGAGCGCCTCCTCCCACTCCTCCCTCCACTCGACGCCGCCCGGCCGCGCCAGCGCTTCGAGCGAGGCCGCGACCATCAGCTCAAGGTTCCGCTCGGCGAGCACGGGCTCCGAATACTTCCAGTTGAGCACCTCGCCCTGCTCCGTAATCTTGAGCGAGCCCTCGAACGCGCCGGCCGGCTGCGCGACGATGGAGTGGTGCGTCGGGCCGCCGCCGCGCCCGACGGTGCCGCCGCGGCCGTGGAAGAGCTGGAGGCGGACGCCGCACTCGCGCGCCGTCTGGTGCAGCGCGCGGTGTGCTTTAAAAATCTCCCACGTGCTCGTCAGCATCCCGCCGTCCTTGTTCGAGTCGGAGTAGCCGAGCATCACCTCCTGACGCCGCCCCCACGAGTCGAGATACGGCGCGTACCCCTTCGACGTCCAGAGCGCGCGGCAGGCGGCGGGGCAGTTGCGCAGGTCTTCGATGGACTCGAAGAGCGGGACGGGCATCAGCCCCGGGTCGCCGCGCTCCGGGTCGGCCGCGACGCGGACGCCGCAGCCCTCGGCGAGCCACACGAGCCGCAGCACGTCGGCGACGCCGCGCGCGCCGCTGATGACGTGCGTGCGTATCGACTCCGGCGGGAACTCGCGCTTCAACTCCGCGACCGCGCGCAAGGCGTCGAGCGTCGCCGCCGTCTCCGCCGAAGGCGCGGGCGGCAGACCGAGCCCGCCTTCGTCTTCAACTTCGACCGCGCCGCCTTCGTCTTCGACTTCGACCTCACCGGCTTGAGCTTTGACCGCCCCGCCTTCGACTCCGACCGCGCCGCTCTCATTTTTAACGGCGGCGCTTTCGTCGACTATCTCCGCGCCGCGCGCCAGCTCTTCGGCGGCGAGGGTGTGGACGCGCGCGTGCTGGCGCACGTCGAGCGTGTGGAGATGAAAGCCGAAGGTCTCGACCTGACGGACGAGCGGGTCGACGAGCTGGCGCGCGAGCCGCGAGCCCGCGCCCTCCTCCAGACTCTCGCCCAGCAGGCGCAGGTCTGCGGCGAAGGCCGCGGCGTCCGCGTACGCCGCCGACCTCTCGCGTTCCGACGCGCCCGCGCCGCCCGCGTCGCGCGAGGCGCGCAGTCGCCGCATGACGGACGAGAGGAAGCGCCGGTAGACCTCGGCCTCCGCTTCCGCCGGTGAGTTCGCGCGCTCGGGCGGGAACTCGCGCCCGTACTCGTCGGCCTTCGACACGAACGCCGACGAGGCGCGCGCCTGCATGGTCGAGCTGCTCAGGCGCTCGTGCAGCTCGTCGACGGCGGCGAGGTAGAGGTCGAGTATCGTCTCGCGCGCCATCCGCAGCGCGTCGCGCGTGCAGCCCGGCGTCACGTACGGGTTGCCGTCGCGGTCGCCCCCTATCCAGGAGCCGAACCGCACCACGCGCGGCAGCTCCGACGCCTCCATCCGGCACCCGAAGGTCTCGCGGAAGGCGTCGGCCATCTCCTCGTAGACCTCGGGCACGGTGCGGACGAGCGCGGCCGGGTAGTAGTCGAGCCCCATCTTGATCTCGTCGCGCACGGTCGGCTGGCGGCGGCGCACCTCGTCGGTCTGCCAGAGCGCCGTGATCTCGGCCGCGACCCGCCCGGCCGCCTCGCGCGTGCGCCGGTCGGAGAGCGGCAGCCGGTCGAGATGCTCAAGCTCGGCCGCGATGCGCGCCCGCTTGAAGAGCACCGTGCGGCGCGCCACCTCGGTCGGGTGCGCCGTGAAGACCGGCACGACCTCGACGCGGCCGAGGAGTTCCAGCGCCTCCTCGCAACTGACGCCCGCGTCGCGCACGCGGCGGAGCGTGCCGCGGAAAGTCCCCTCCTGCGGCTCCGCGCCGCTCACCTCGGCCGCCCTGCGCCGCCGCTTGCGGTGGTTCGTCTCGGCCAGGTTGGTCAGCTCGAAGTAGATGGCGAACGCCTTCGTCAGCCGGTGCGCCTCGCCGACCGACAGGCGCGAGACGAGTGAGGCGGCGCGCGCCATCGAGCCCTCGCGCTCCGCGGCCCCGGCCGCCTTGCGCTGCGCGGTCGTGAGGGCGCGCAGCTCCTCCTCCGCGTCGAACAGGGCCTCGCCCGCCTGCTCCTTGAGCACCGAGCCGAGCAGACGCCCGAGCGAGCCCACGTCGCGCTTGAGCGGCGCGACCTTCGCCTCGCCCTCCCGCGCCGTCAGCTCCTCCAGACGCCCGCGCTGGTCTTCGACCTCCCACAGCCGCTCTTCTTCGCCCACCCGGTCTGTCTCCCTTTTCTCTTAAACGTGCTTCCTGTTTTATCCCTCCGCGCGCGCAAAAACAAAGGCCCGCGTCGAGCGCTCGACGCGGGCCTTCGACCTGGACGGTCTTTCGGGTCAGGCTGCGGGCGGGATTCTCAGGGCGCGGGGGGTGCGGGCGGGGCGGGCGGGGCCGCCGGGGGCGGCGGGGGCGGCGGCATTTCGACCTCCGGCGCGTCCGCGCCGAGGGTGAACGCGGGGGCGGCCTGCGCCGCGCCCGCGGCGTCGGACTCGAAGCGGATGCTGCCGTTGACGTGGCTGATCCGGACGGGCACGCCGCCCGTGCCGAAGCGCAGGCGCGAGTGCGAGCGGCTGAGGCGCTCCTTCATCGTGACGTTCGAGACGTTCACCGAGAGGCCGCCGTTCTGCCTCTCGACCTCGACGTCGGCGTTGACCGCCTCGCGGAACCGTACCTCGATGTTGCCGTTGACGTGCGACACCTCCATCCCTTCGTCGCCGAGCCGCGAGACGCCGACGCGGACGCCGCCGTTGACGTGGCTGACCTCGGAGCGACCCGAAGCCTGCGCCACCTCGACGCGCCCGTTGACGTGCGTGACCTCGACCTCGCCGTCCACCTCGCCGACGCTCAGCGCGCCGTTGACGTGCGACGCCGACACCTCGACGCGGCGCGGGAGCGTCAGCGTCACCTCCTGGCGCGAGTGGCCGCGGCCGCCCGAGAGCCAGCGCCAGAAGCCGCCGCCGCCGCCGCGCTCGCCGCGCACGACGAGCGACGAGGGCTCGGCCTCGACGGTCACGCGGTTGTATTCGAGGGCTTCGGGGCTGTCGGCGGTGCGGAGGATGTGGACTTCGGCCGTGTCGGTCTCGCCCGTCTTAATCTCGACCTTGCCGTTGATGGCGCTCACCTCGACGCGCGCCCCGGCGTCGAGCCTGAAGGTCTGCCGCGTCTCCTCGCGCGTGCCCGCGGCGCGCGGCGCGACGGCCCGGTTCATCCACCGCCCGGCCAGAGCCGCCGCGGCGACGAGTAAGACGGCAACGAAGATTCTGCCTTTCATGTGTCACCTTCCGGCGGCCGGCCCACGCCCGCCGCCACTTTCAGAATGTTTGCTGGTGCCCCCGACTATTACAGGAGTGGAAACGACCGCGGGCGCGTCGAAGTTCACAAAATGATGGGTGACGCGAGCGCGACGGCGACCTCGGCGGCGACGCGGGCGTTGTTCTCCAGCAGCGCGAGGTTGGCGCGCAGGGTCGCGCCGCCCGAGCGCCAGCTCATGTGCGCGAGCAGGAAGGGCGTCAGCTCGCGCCCGGAGATGCCGCGCGACGCCGCCACGGCGAGCGCCTCGGAGAGCGACTCCTCCATCACGGCCTCGTCAACCTCGAACCCCTCGGGCACGGGGACGGTGACGACGAGCGCGGCTTCGAGCCCGAGCCGGTCGCGCGCGCGAACGAGGCGCGCCACCTCGGCGGCCGAGTCCGCGCGGGCGTCGGCCTGTAGGCCGCTCCGGCGCGTGTAGAAGGCA
>DASVSK010000334.1:0-1586 GCA_036388135.1 Pyrinomonadaceae bacterium
ATTTCCAAGCCCCACACATCCGTCCGAGATTTTCCGGGGTCGGCGCGCGCGCCCGCCCCGGCGGGCGCGTGTGCGGGCCGACGTGTTCAACCACAAGGGCTTAAGTCCCGGGAGAAAACATGAGTAGTAAAACCCTTCTAACGATCTTCGCCGGCGCGGCGCTGTGCCTCTCGGCCGCCGCCTGCGGCTCCGCCGACAACGCCAACACCAACGCGAACGCCAACGCTAACCGCACGGCCAACGCGAACGCGAACGCCAACGCGACCGTCGCCAACACGAACGCCAACGCCAACGGCAACGGCAACTCGCGCAACTACAACATGACGCGCGAGGAGTACAACCGGAACGCGAACGGCTACCGCGACCAGGCGAAGACCGCGGGCGACACCATCGGGTCCAACATCGAAGACGGGTGGATTCACCTGAAGGTGCGCGGCGCGCTCGCCGCCGTCGACGACCTGCGGGACTCGACCATCAACGTCGACGTCGACAACAACGTCGTGACGCTGCGCGGCTCGGTCGCCAACGCCGCGTCGAAGGCGAAGGCGCAGGAGGCCGCGAAGGTCGACGGCGTCAAGAGCGTCACCAACAGGCTCGAAGTCAGGGCCGACGGCTCCTCGAACACGGGCGGCAACGCCAATGCCGGGGCGGCCAACGCCAACAAGAAATAGGTCGGCCCGGGAGGGCGCGGGCCGCGCGGCCCGCGCCCTCCCGCTTGAAACTTTCACCCTCCGGCTCCCGTAGCAGCACGCGCGCACCCACAGATTAAGTCTACCGGCTCGGACACGACAGCAGCGGCGCGCGCTCTTCCAAGTCTTAACCGTCAAAATTCGGCGCTCTGTGAAGACCCGGCCGCGGCATCCCTTCGGGGGCCGCCGCGCGCGGGACGTCCCCGTCTCTCGGCAGGAAACCACCTTATGCGACACTCTCGGAAAAGAACTCTCGCGTGCGGCGCGGCCGCGCTCGTCCTGGCCGCGCTCTGGCTCTCGTCGCCGGCGGGCGCGCAGCGCAACCGCCAGGGCGGGGGCGTGGACGTCTACGCCATCACCAACGCGCGCATCGTCACCGTCTCGGGCCCCGTCATCGAGCGCGGGACGGTCGTCATCCGCGACGGCCTCATCGCCTCCGTCGGCGCGGCGGCGGCCGCGCCGCCCGACGCGCGCGCCATCGACGCCACGGGGCTCACCGTCTACCCCGGACTCATCGACGCCAGCACCACGCTCGCCATCCCGCGCCCCAGCCCGACGCCCGGCGCGGCCGGCCCCGGCGGCGGGCTCGCGGCGCTCTTCGGCCAGACCGCGCCCTCGGCCGTCTCGCCCAACTCGACGCAGCTCCCCGGCCTCCAGCCCGAGATACTCGCCTCCGACGTCATCCGGCCGGGCGGCCCCGAGGTCGAGGCCGCGCGCAACGCCGGCATCACGACGGCGCAGACCGCGCCGCGCGGCAGCGTCTTCCTCGGCCAGTCGGCGGTCATCAACCTCGCGGGCGACACGCCGCAGGCCATGATCGTCCGCTCGCCGGTCGCGCTCTACGTCGGCCTCAACCCCATCGGGCAGGGGCAGTACCCCGGCTCGCTGATGGGCGTC
>DASVSK010000335.1:0-3340 GCA_036388135.1 Pyrinomonadaceae bacterium
CCTTTCGGGGCTAACTCGACCCGGTGCCCGGCCTGCGTGTAAGCCCTTACTCGACGTAGGAGCGCGTCAGCTTGCGGAAGTGGTAGCCCATCGCGGCGAGCGTGACGGCGTGCGGGAAGTTTTGGCGGTGCGAGGTGAGCGAGCGCTTCATGTAGCGCCAGAACTCCATCCGCGCGCCGTCGAGGACGCCGAGCGAGAGCGCGACGCGCGCGAAGGCGGCCACGTCGCTCAGCAGGCGCGTCTTACGCGGCTCCGGCCCCTGCGTCAGGTGCGAGAGACAGTCGAGCGCGCGCTGGTAGTATTCGGCCGGGCTGTAGATGGTCGAGAGAATCCGCTTGTAGCCCTCGACGAGCCGCACGGTGTCCATGCGCGGGACGAAGTTGAGCGACCCCTCCGTGTTGCTCCCCGAACTCTCCTTCAGCAGCCGCCCCTCGCGCTTCAGCCGACGCCAGAGCTGCGTGTCCGGCAGCGCGGTCAGCAGCCCGACCATCGCCAGCGGGATGGCGCTCTCGCGTATGAAGTTTATCTGGCGGTCGAAGATGTCCTCGGGGTCGCTGTCGAAGCCGACGATGAAGCCCGCCATGACCTCCATCCCGTACGACTGAATCTTGCGGACGGATTCGAGCAGGTTGCGCCGCGTGTTCTGCCCCTTCTGCGCCTCCTTCAGACTCTCCTCGACCGGCGTCTCGATGCCGAGGAAGACGCGGCGGAAGTTGGCGCTCCGCATCATCTCAAGCAGCGCGTCATCCTCGGCGAGGTTGACGCTCGCCTCGGTGATGAAGGAGAAGGGGCGGCCGTGCGCCTCGGACCACTCGACGAGCGCGGGCAGGAGCTTGCGGACGTTCTTCTTGTTGCCGATGAAGTTGTCGTCGACGATGAAGACGAGCCCGCGCCACCCCGTCTCGTAGAGCGCGTCAAGCTCGGCGAGCACCTGCGCGTTGGTCTTCGTGCGCGGGACGCGGCCATAAATCTCGATGATGTCGCAGAACTCGCAACTGAAGGGGCAGCCGCGCGAATACTGGATGCTCATCGCGCTGTAGCGGTCAAGCTCGGCGAGTTGGAAGTGCGGGAC
Organism: Pyrinomonadaceae bacterium; assembly: GCA_036388135.1. Classification (GTDB taxonomy): domain Bacteria; phylum Acidobacteriota; class Blastocatellia; order Pyrinomonadales; family Pyrinomonadaceae; genus QHXN01. Next base: position 1,073 of record DASVSK010000335.1, read on the forward strand.
GGGCGTGGCGGTGAGCGCCGGGCGCTCGGGGGCCTCGTAGGTGTGCTTGAGTTGGCCGCTTTCGAGGTCGGCGAGGAACTCGGGCAGCGTCGCCTCGGCCTCGCCGACGAAGATGTGGTCGGCCTCGGGCAGGTGCTCGGCGCTCGTCGAGACGTACGGGCCGCCGACGACGACGCGCCGGGACTTCGCCTTGCACCGCCCGACGACGTCTTCGAGCGACTCCTTCTGCACGATCATCGCGCTGGCGAAGACGACGTCGGCCCACTCGATGTCCGAGTCCCTGAGCTTCCGGACGTTCATGTCGACGAGCCGACGCTCCCACGACTCCGGCAGCATGGCCGAGACGGTGAGCAGTCCCAGCGGCGGGAAGGGCGCGCTCTTGCCCTCGAATTTCAGCGCGTGGCGGAAGCTCCAATAGGTGTCCGGGAACTCCGGGTAGATCAGCAGAACCTTCATCTAGCGTCCTCCTCCGCGTTTGTCTCGACGGCCGCGCCCCACGCGGCCACGTCCGACTTCTGGGGGAAGCTCGACAAGGGGACTCTGAAATGAACCCGGCGCGGCCGGAACGCTCAGTCGCCGCCAGCCGCCGGCGCGGTGAAGGTGCCGGCCACCTCTTTCCTGCGCCGCCGCGCCACGCGCCACTTCGCAAAGCCTTCCCGCACGAGCGCGTTGATGGTCCGCCGGTTGTCGAAGACCAGCTTGGCCCACGCGCGCCGGTTCATCTGCGGGAAGTAGATGCCGCGGAAGAAGAGGCGGGAGACCAGCATGCTGATGCGGTACTGGAGGTCGTGGCCGGCGATTGACTCGACGGCCTCCGCGTTCCTCTCGGGGCTGTAGGACGCCTCCCACGCGCGGCGCGTCTCCTGGCGCGCCTCCTCGATGGTCATCTTCAAGGGCGCGTGCGCCATCACGAAGGGGGCGAAGTCGAGCCAGTGCTTGGGGCGCGCCAGCCGCCCGGCCTTCTCCAGACGCTCGTAGAGCGGGGTGGCCGGGAAGGGCGTGAGCTGGCCGAAGACGGGGAGGCCCGGCGGCCACGTGTGAATCTCTTTGAGCGTCCGCTCGGCCACGCCGGGCGTGTCGTTGTCCATGCCGAAGATGAACGAGGTGATGGCGAAGATGTTGCGGCGCGCGAGCCGCTCCAGCACCGCGCCGTACTCGCCCGGCTTGCTGAAGTTCTTGTTGACGTCGGCCATGTTCGCCGGGTCGATGGACTCCATCCCGATGAAGACCCACTTGCCGCCCGACTCGGCGATGAGGTCGACCAGCTCCTCGTCGCGGAGCAGGTTGGCGCTGATCTGCGCGACCCACGGCACCTGCGCGCCCGCCTCGATGATGTCGCGCAGAAGCGACTTCACGCGCTTGACGTTGATGGCGAGGTTGTCGTCGATGAAGAAGACCGCGATCTGCCCGCGCTCGCGTCGCGCGCGCTCCTTCAGCCGCAGAAGCTCCTCGACGACCGACTCGTTGGTGCGGAAGCGGATCGAGTCGCCGAAGAACCCCGTCACCGTGCAGAACTCGCAGCCGTAGGGGCAGCCGCGCCCCGTCTCCATCGGCACCACGTGGAACTGACCCCAGCCGCCGCCGAGGCGCTTCAGGAGCGGCCTGGCGACATTCGGCACCAGGTTGAACTGGTCGAGTTCGAGCGTCTCCCAGGGGATGTGCGGGTAAGGCTGAAGGCTCGGCTTGCGGTCGTTGCCCTTGGCGTCCCTCTCCGGCTCGTAGACCTCTTTCAGCTCGCCGCGCGCGGCGTCCTCGACCAGCAGCGGCCAGGTCTCGTCGGCCTCCCCCAGCGCGACGGCGTCGGCGTGGCGCTGGCCGCCGTCGCGCCCCAGCGCCTCGTCGGGGCACTCGGTGACGTGCGGGCCGCCCATCACCACCTTGACGCCCGCGGCGCGCAGCACGTCGGCGACGCGGTAGGCTTTGGCGATCATCCGGGTCATCGCGCCGATGCCGACCAGCTCGATGCCCTGCTCGCGGACGTAGCGGACGAGCTCCTCGTCGTCCATCGCGCGCGCGTTGCCGTCGATGAGGATGACCTCGTGGCCGGGCGGGGTGATCGACTGGAGGAGGAACATCCAAAGGTGCGGCATGAAGTTGCGCGTCACGCCGTTATCAGGGTTGTAAAGTAGAATCTTCAAAGGGTCTCTTCCTGCCTTCCGAACTTGCAATTAAATTAAGTGGACACTTGGCGTGACCGCCCGGGAAAAGAACGACAAAGACGCCGGATGAGAACGGGGGGAAGCCTTCTCCGACGCCAGAAGTAAGCCG
>DASVSK010000336.1:0-10214 GCA_036388135.1 Pyrinomonadaceae bacterium
CCCCGCCGCTGCTTTTGAACTTACTCCCCGTGCTCGGCCGTGTAGAGGCGGAGGATTTCCTGCCCCTGGCGGGAGCGCGGGTCGATGGTGCGGAGGTGCTTGCGCCCCTGCATCTCCCAGAGCGCCGTCACCTGCCCGTCCTTCTCGACGGCGTGGTATGTAATCTCTTCCGGCGGCGCGGCCTCGGCCTCCGGCTCCTGCTGCGGCGCTTCGGCCTGCGGCTGCGGCGCGTCGCCCGCCTCGCCCGCCCCGCCCGCGGTTTCCTGCGCGGGCGCAGCCGCGTTCTCGTTCTCTGCCATGTTCGTTCCTCTCGGGACTCTCGTCAGAATTTTGAGATTCGGTTTGTGACGAAAGATTGTAATCAGGCAGAGGTTAAAAGGCAAAAGGAAGTAGACGGTAGGCAGTAGTCAGTAGTCAGTAGTCAGTAGTCAGTAGCGATTCGCGCGCCGCCGCTTTCATACCGACCGCACGGCCGGTGAATGTATTTCTACTGACTACCGACTACTGTCTACTTCCCTCACTCAAGCCGCTTCGCGGCGTGCGAGGCGGACGGGGGGCGCGTTCTCGGCGAGGCGTCGCTGCTCGGTGTCGCGGAGCCACAGCTCGTGCTGCGTGCGGTAGGCGAGCACGCACAGCGCGGCGAGGCCGCAGGCCGCGACGTAGGGGAGCGCCTTCGTCATCCGGCGCGTGCCGTAGAAGACGACGAGCGAGTTGATAAGGACGAGCGCGAGGCGGAACTCGGTCGGGCCCAGCTTGCCGTGGCTGATGTGGAAGCGCCCCGTCGCGGCGAAGGCCAGGAAGGAGTTGACCATGAAGCCGCCGAAGACCGCGAGGACGAGGAAGAGGCTCAGGTGCGCGGTCGCGGGCAGCACGAGCGCGTAGCCGAGGAGCACCGCGCAGAGGAAGGCGAAGTCGAGCAGGTGGTCCATGTAGAAGCCCCACTTGACGAGCCCCGTGCCGCGGTGCTTCCCGACCTTCCCGTCGAAGAAGTCGGTCAGCCACTGGAGCGCTATCATCGCGGACGAGCCCCACAGCCAGCGCAGGTCTCCGGCCGCCAGCCGCCCGAAGACGACGAGGCCGGCGCACCACGCGAGCGTCATCAGCGTCAGGTGGTGCGTGCCCAGCCACGGCGGGATGCGCGGCACCACCGCCCGCGCCAGACGCCTTTCGAGGGGTGATAAAAGCGACGTGCTCGATTTCGTCGCCAGTGCGAACTGTTCTCTGTGCATCTCTTAAAACTCCGTCCCGAAGACTCGGGAGAGCGTCTGCACAGATGCAAGCCCCGCGCCACCCGCGCCGACGACGAAACGCCCGCCACGGGGCGTCGGGCCTCGCGCGCCCGCGCAGGAAAAACGTTTCAGTTGACGGGATGTCCCAACGGGAGAGGCGGAAGGCAAAAGGCAGAAGTGAAGAAGGTGTGGGGCCTTACTTTTGCCTTCTGCCTTTTTACTTCCGCCTTCTTACTGCGGCTTGAGCGAGAGCGCCAGCTCGACGGCGCGGCGCGGTGCGATGACGCCCCAGCCCTGCCGGTCTATCTCGACGTTCGGCAGTCGCTCGGCCGTGTCGATGAGGATGCGCTTGACCTGCGGCGGCGTGAGGCGCGGGTTGGCTTCGAGCATGCAGGCCACGGTCGAGGAGACGACGGGCGCGGCGAACGAGGTGCCGTCGACGAACTTGTAGTGCTCGCTGATGACGTCGGCCTCGTGGAGCTTGACCGAGACGAGCTGGCGGATGAGGTATTTGGGGAGCGTGCGCGCCTCGTAGATGTCGCGGTCCACTTCCTTGCCCGCCTCGACGAGCGCGAGCAGCTCCTCGTCCGTGGCGCGGTCGAGCCGCGCGTAGAGTTCGGCCTCGGCGGCGGTCGGCGTGTGCGGCAGGATGGGCGCTGGCACCCAGATGCCGGGCGCGATGACCTCGGGCTTCTGCAACCCGTCGACGGTCGGGCCGTAGGACGAGCGGTAGAGGCTGTGGCGCGCGCGGTCGAGCGAGTTCTGGTCGTTGAGCCCGCCGACGGCGACGGCCGAGGGCGAGGAGGCGGGCGGCAGTACGGGGTGGCCCGGCGACCAGCCAGCGTTCCCGACGGCGCAGACGACGACGAGCCCCTCGCGCACGGCGCGCTCGACCGTCTGGCACAAGGCGTTGTCGAGGTAGGACTGTTCCGCGTCGCCGCCGGCCGAGATGTTGACGACGCGGATGCCGTACTGCTCGCGGTTCTCGATGACCCAGCGCAGGCCGCGCTCGATGTTCTTCTCGGGGATGTGGCCGGACTTGCTGACCTTGACGAGCACGACGTTGCAGTCGGGCGAGATGGAGCGGAAGAAGCCGCCGGAGAGCGCGCCGTTGCCGGCGGCGACGACCGAGGTCATCATGCCGTGCCAGCTCGCCGGGTCGATGGATTCGAGCGTGCCGGTGCCTCTGGGGACGATGTTGTGGTAGGCGAGGATGCGGCTGCGCGGCGTCGTCAGGTCGGGGTGCGGGTAGAAGCCCGAGTCGAGGAAGGCGATGGTGACGTTGCGACCCGTGAACCGCTCGTCCGCGCCGAGCCGGAGCCATGTGGGCAGGACGTGCCGCCCCTGCTCGAAGACGGCGGCGTACTTCTCCAACTGCGCGCGCGCGCGGCCGAACAGCTCAAGGCAGCGCCCGCAGACGGCGCGCACGCCCTCGGGCGCGTTGGCCGAGATCAGGCGGCGCAGCTCCTCGGGGAGCGAGTCGAACGGGGCCATCCCCTCGCCGGCCTCGCGCGAGCAGACCGGGCACACGGGTCGCCCCGCCGGCACGTCGGACATGTGCGCCGGGCTCCCGGCGGAGATGGTCTCAGACACGTTTCATCACGCCCCTCGTCTTTTTCGCCTATCATGCAGGCGAACACGCGGCGACGCAAGCAGAGCAGTAGACAGTAGTCAGTAGAAAGCCCCCTCGGAGTCGGAACCTCAGCGTTTCAGTGTCGGCGAGCGCGGCGCGGAGCGCTACTGACTGCTGCCTACAGACTACCGTCTACTTCCCCGCCGGGTCGCCTCGCGCGGCCAAATGTTATAAATTAGCGGCAGGCGTAAATCCTAAAAGTTCGACCGAGGGGGCTGGAGGAGTATGGCGAAAGAACAGACCGGCGTGCCCGACATCTTCCGCCGCGCGATGCAGCTCGCGCGCGAGAACGAGGGGCTGTCGCTGCGCGACCTGCGGCGCAGGCTCTACGACGAGTTCAAGGATTCGCCGATGCCTCCGCTGGAGAACCTGACCATCCCCGAGCAGGACGCGCGCGCGCCCGAGGAGGACTGGACGGCCGGGCTCTCGCTCGTCCGCCGCGGGATACAGACCGAGGACTGGCGCGAGATCATCAACGGCATCTCTCTCAGCCTCGACCAGACGCTGCGCTACGAGCGCGAGCGCGGCACGATGGGGCAGTCCGACGACTGGCACGACCGCACCGTCGGCATCGAGGGCGCGCTCCACAAGGGCGTCTCCAAGTGGATGCCCGAGGAGCTGATGAGGCTCGCAGAGAAAGCCGGGAAGAAGTAGGGAAGAAGTAGGGAAGAAGTAGTCAGTAGTCAGTAGTCAGTAGTCAGTAGTCAGTAGGCTCCGCCCGAAGCAGGTTGACACTGACACCCTGACGACTCGACTGCGAATGCTTTTCTACTGACTACTGACTACTGACTACTGTCTTATGAGTTTCTTAGACACGCTTTTCAAAGACCCCTTCCGGCAGGAGGGCGAGCCGCGGCGGGCAGAGGAGTTCGAGGGCGGGGACGTCATCGTCAGCCCCGACACGCGCCGCGAGAAACGCGTCCCGCCCGGCCAGACGCGGACGCGCAAGTGGCCCGTGCTCGACGCGCACGGTACGCCGCGGGTCGAGTTGGAGACGTGGGAGTTCGAGGTCGGCGGGCTGGTGGAGCGGCCGCTGAAGTGGTCGCTCGACGAGTTCCTGCAGCTGCCCGCGGTCAAGGTCTACGCCGACTTCCACTGCGTGACGCGCTGGTCGCGTCTGGATAACCTGTGGGGCGGCGTCTCGACGCGCGCCGTCGCCGAGATGGCCGGCGTGAAGCCGGAGGCCAGGTTCGTCGTCGCCGAAGGCCACGACTACGGCTGGACGACCAACCTGCCCCTGGAATACTTCCTCGCCGAGGACGCGCTCTTCGCGTGGACGAACGACGGCCAACCCATCCCGCCCGAGCACGGCGGCCCCGTCCGCCTCATCGTGCCGCAGCTCTACGCCTGGAAGTCGGCCAAGTGGGTCAAGGGCGTGCGCTTCCTCGCGGAAGACAGGGCGGGCTTCTGGGAGGAGGGCGGCTACCACATGCGCGGCAACCCCTGGAACGGCCGCGACGGCGAGCGCTTCCGCGGGCAGGAGGAGGAGTAGGCGGGAAGGGTTCGCAAAACTCCGTGGGCGGAGAGAGGGGCGGGGCCGCGCTTAACGAGCGGCCCCGCCCTTTCGTCGTCGGTCTCTGCGCGCGCCGGCGTTCGGAAGAGTCCTGACACGCCTTCTCCCGGTCTGAAAGTTGGCCCCCGCGCCGCGCCCGCGCCGCCGGACACGCGGGAGGCGCGCGGGCGGGCGCTAGTGTTATACTGAAGTCACCCCCACAGTTCTCGATTTTGAAGCCGCGCGGGAGGAGCCGCCGCGCCGCCGCAGGAAGTCTTTTTCGCCCCCGCCCAGAGGGGCGTTGACCGAAGCAGTCGTGAAAGAACCCGACACCTTACAGCCGCAAACCCTTTCAGCCGGAACCGAGGCCGCGCCGCCCGAGGCCGCCCACGCTCGCGCGGCCCCGGCCGCAGGCGCGCGCGCGCCCGGCGTGCCGAAGGACGCCGCGGCCGTCGTCCTCGTGCGCGCGGGCGAGGGCGCTGGCGGCTCCGAAGACGCGCGCGATCCCGAAGTCTTCTGGGCGCGGCGCGGGCCGCGGATGGCATTCCAGCCCGGCTTCTACGCCTTCCCCGGCGGGCAGCGCGACGAGGCGGACGCCGAGGTCGAAGTCGAGCACGCCGCCGACCGCGAGACGGCGACCATGATCGCGTGCGCGGCGCGCGAGCTGTTCGAGGAGCTGGGCGTCCTCGCCGCGCGCGGCGCGGAGCACCTGACGAAGGGACAGCTCTCGTCAGTCCGCGACGACCTGACCTCGGGGCGCATGACGTTCGCCGGGCTGCTCAAACACTACGGGCTGCGGCTCGACGCGCGCGACTTCGCCGACGCCGGGCGCTGGGTGACGCCGCCCTTCAGCCCGCGCCGCTTCGACACGCTCTTCTTCGTCGTGCGCTGCCCGCGCAAGCAGGAGCCGCGCCTGCTCACCGACGAGTTCGACGAGGGCGGCTGGGAGCGCGCCTCCGAGGCTTACGCGCGCTGGCGTCGCTTCGAGCTGATGGCCGCGCCGCCGGTCATCCACGCCGTCCGCACGCTCTCAGGCGGGCTGACCGACGACCTGACCGAGCGCCTCCTCTCCGTGCCGCAGGCGCGGCGCGAGCCCGTCCGCCGGATAGAGTTCCTGCCCGGCTTCGTCTGCGTGCCGCTCCGCACCCCGACCAAGCCGCCCGCGACGACGACCAACTGCTACGTCGTCGGCTCTCAGGACTTCGTCGTCATCGACCCCGGCTCGCCGTACGAGGACGAGCAGGAGACTCTGGCCGAGTTCGTCAGGGAGCTTCTGGACGCCGGCCGCGCCCCGCGCGAGATAATCCTGACGCACCACCACCCCGACCACGTCGGAGGCGTCGAGCGCCTGCGCGAACAGCTCGGCGTCGGCGTCGCCGCGCACCGCCTGACGGCGGAAGAGCTCGGGGGACGCGTGCGCGTCGAACGCTTCATCGAAGAGGGCGACGTCGTCGACCTCGGGGGCGACCCGGCCATAAGCCTGCGCGCGATGCACACGCCCGGCCACACGCGCGGGCACCTCTCCTTCTACGACGAGCGCGCGGGCGCGCTGCTCACCGGCGACAACGTCCTCGGCGTCGGCTCCGTGCTCATCGACCCCGACGAGGGGAGCGTGCGCGACTACCTCGCCTCGCTCGAACGCTACCGGCGCTTGCCGCGACTCGTCGCGCTCTTCGGCGGCCACGGCCCGGCGGTCGGGAGCCCGCGCGCGAAGGTCGACGAGTACGTCGAGCACCGCCTCAAGCGCGAGCGCGAAATCCTCGCCGCCGTGGTCGGCGGCGCGGGGACGACGGCCGAGGTCGTTGAGCGCGCCTACACGGACGTGCCCGCGAAGATGCACGCCCTGGCCGAGCGCGCCGTCGCGGCGCACCTCCTGAAACTCGAAGAGGACGGGCTCGTCCGCCGCGGGGGCGGCGGGCGCTACACGGCAAACGGATGAGACACAAAGAGATGCCGACAAAAGCGAACGGGGCCGGCTCGGCGGCCGAGTCCCTCGACGTGGCGCGCGCGCGCCTCGCGGCCATCGTCGACTCCTCCGAGGACGCCATCATCTCGAAGACGCTCGACGGCCAGATCACGAGCTGGAACGCGGCCGCCGAGCGCCTCTACGGCTACGCGGCCGCGGAGGTCGTCGGCCGGCACATCTCTGTCATCGTCCCGGAAGAGCTCACGCCGCAACTCCAGGAGATTCACGAGCGCCTCGGGCGGGGCGAGAAGATAAGCCACCTTGAGACGACGCGCGTGCGCAAGGACGGCTCGCGCGTCTCAGTCGCCATCAGCGTCTCGCCCGTCAGGGACTCTTCGGGGCGGACGGTCGGCGCGGCCACCATCGCGCGCGACATCACCGAGCGCAGGCGCGCCGACGCGGAGCTGGCGCGGCGCGTCCACCAGGCCGCGCTCGGCGCGGAGGTCGGGGCCGCCTTCGCCGAGGGCAGCGTGCCGCTGCCGCGCGTCCTGCAAGACTGCGTCGAGTCGGTCGTCCGCCACCTCGACGCGGCCTTCGCGCGCGTCTGGACGCTGGAGCGCGGCGCGGACGTGCTCGAACTCCGGGCGAGCGCCGGCCTCTACACACACCTCGACGGCGCGCACGGGCGCGTCCCCGTGGGCCAGTTCAAGATCGGGCTCATCGCCGCCGAGCGCCTGCCGCACCTGACGAACGCCGTGGTCGGCGACCCGCGCGTGGGCGACCAGGCGTGGGCGCGGCGCGAGGGGATGGTCGCGTTCGCGGGCTACCCGCTGCTCGTCGAAGACCGCCTCGTCGGCGTGCTGGCGATGTTCGCGCGCGCGGAGCTGCCCGCCGACACGCTCGAAGCGCTCGCGTCCGTGTCGAACGTCATCGCGCAGGGCATGGAGCGGCGGCGCGTGGAGGAGGCGCTCGCGGCGCTGCTGCGCGAGCGCGAGCAGACCATCGAGGAGGTCTCGACGCCCGTCGTGCCCGTGCTCGACGGCGTGCTGGTGATCCCGCTCATCGGCTCGCTCGACGCGCGGCGGACGGCGCGGGCGACGCAGGCGGCTCTCGCCGAGGTGAGGCGGCAGGGCGCGCGCGTCTGCATCCTCGACATCACGGGCGCGCGCCTCGTCGACTCGTACGCGGTCGCCAACCTGACGAACCTCGTGCAGGCGCTCAAGCTCGTCGGGGCCGAGGCGTGCGTCACGGGCGTGGGCGCGCAGGTCGCGCAGACGCTCGTCGGGCTCGGCCTCGACCTGCGCGGCCTGCGCACCTACCGCACGCTCGCGCAGGCGCTCGCCGCGCTGCTCGACGCGAAGCGCCGGCGCGCGGGCTGAAGTCGAATCCGGGTCGGGCACGGACGCACGGCAATCACGAAGTTAATTCAAGGGGACAAGGTTTAAGAGTAATGGCACCAGCAAGGACACTCGGCGAACTCAGAGAACAGGGCTACCGCGCGCGACCCGTCAAGGACGAGATGCGCGCCAACCTCCTCGACAAGCTCCGGCGCGGCGAGCGCGTCTTCCCCGGCATCGTCGGCTACGACGAGACGGTCATCCCGCAGATCATCAACGCGGTGCTCGCGCGCCACAACATCATTTTGCTGGGGCTGCGCGGCCAGGCCAAGAGCCGCATCATCCGCCAGCTCGTCAACCTTCTGGACGAGCGCATCCCCGTCATCGCCGGCTCCGAGATTAACGACGACCCGCTGGGCCCCATCTCGGCCTTCGGCCGCCAGGCGGTCGAGCGCGACGGCGACCGCACGCCCGTCGCGTGGGTCGAGCGCGACGCGCGCTTCGTCGAAAAACTCGCCACGCCCGACGTGACCGTCGCCGACATCATCGGCGACGTCGACCCCATCAAGGCCGCCCGCGGCGGGCACCTGCTGAGCGACGAGCTGACCATCCACTACGGCCTGCTGCCGCGCGCCAACCGCGGCCTCTTCGCCATCAACGAGCTGCCCGACCTCGCGGGCAAAATCCAGGTCGGCCTCTTCAACATCATGCAGGAGGGCGACGTCCAGATTAAGGGCTACCCCGTGCGCCTGCCGCTCGACGTGATGCTCGTCTTCTCGGCCAACCCCGAGGACTACACCGCGCGCGGCAAGATCATCACGCCGCTCAAAGACCGCATCGGCTCGGAGGTCACGACGCACTACCCGTCGGAGCTGCAGCTCGGCGTCGAGATCACGAAGCAGGAGGCGTGGACGGAGCGCGAAGGCGTCGGGGGCCGGCTGCGCGTCCCCGACTTCCTGCGCGAGCTGGTCGAGCAGGTCGCCTTCGAGGCGCGCGACGACCAGCGCATCGACAAGCGCTCGGGCGTCTCGCAGCGTCTGCCGATCACGGTCACCGAGTCGCTCGTCTCGAACGCCGAGCGCCGCGCCGTCCTGACGGGCGAGGAGGAGATAGTGCCGCGCGTCTCGGACGTCTACGCGGCCGTGCCGTCGATGACGGGGAAGATGGAGCTGGAGTACGAGGGCGAGCAGGTCGGCTCCGGCAAGATAGCGCGCGACCTCATCAAGCGCGCCGCGGGCGAAATCTTCGAGGGCTACTTCGTCGGCTTCGACTTCGCGAACACCGTCCGCTGGTTCGACACGGGCAACAACGTCAAGCTCTCCGACAACGCGGCGTCGGACGAGTGCGTCCGCCTGCTCGAAGCCGTCCCCGACCTCATCGACAACGCCCTCGTCCCCTTCGACTTCCCGCGCTCCGACGAGGCCATGCTCGTCTCCGCCTGCGAGTTCGTCCTCGAAGGGCTCTACGCCCAGAACAAGATCAGCCGCAACGAAGAGGGCGGCTACACCGCCGCCACCAAGGCGCGCAAAGACCGCCGCGGCATGATCTACGACGACCTCACCGAGTCCGGTCGCTTCAGCTAAAAGCCGTGAATAGTAAACGGCGAATGGTAGATAGAAACTGCCTCGTCACCGTTCGCCATTTACCATTCGCCATTCACCTATTATGAAGTTCATACGCTATTCCAGATTCAAGGGCTTCGACGTGTCGGGGCTGTCGCTCGGCGACCTGATGGGGCTGTTGCAGGACTCGCTGCTGTCGTCGGGGTTCGACGACGACTATTACTGGACGCGGCAGCGGCAGGACCCGGACAGGTCGCTCGACGCGCTGCGGCAGGCGCTCTTGCAGGCGCTCGTCGAGATGGGTGAGCTGTCGGAGCGCGACGTCGAGGAGATGCTCGCCGAGAACAACGGGCAGTTCAGGGGCTCGCAGTTGGAGGAGCTTTTGAACCAGCTCGTCGAGCGGCTGGTCGAAGAGGGTTATCTGAAGCTGAGCGAGGAGCCGGCCGACGAGCGGGGCAGGCGGCGGGGGCAGCCCGGGCCGGGCGAGGTGGGCGAGCCGCTGCCGCGCAACGTGAAGTTCGAGGTGACGGAGAAGGGGCTCGACTTCCTCGGTTATAAAACCCTGCGGAGCCTGCTCGGCAGCCTCGGCAAGAGCTCGGTCGGACGCCACGACACGCCGCACCTCTCGACGGGCGTCGAGGCGGCGCAGGGGCCGAAGCCTTACGAGTTCGGCGACACCATCAACCTCGACGTCAACACGACGCTGCTGTCGGCCATCAAGCGCGAGGGGCTGACCGTCCCGCTGAACCTCGAATACGGCGACCTGCACGTCCACCAGCAGGACTACCAGTCTTCGTGCGCCACGGTCGTCATGCTCGACTGCTCGCACTCGATGATCCTCTACGGCGAAGACCGCTTCACGCCGGCCAAGAAGGTCGCGCTCGCGCTGGCGCACCTGATACGGACGCAGTACCCGGGCGACTCGCTGAAGGTCGTGCTCTTCCACGACGGCGCGGAGGAGCTGCCGCTGGCCCGGCTCGCCGCCACGCAGGTCGGGCCTTATCACACGAACACGGCCGAGGGGCTGAAGCTCGCGCGCCGACTGTTGCAGGCGC
>DASVSK010000337.1:0-1591 GCA_036388135.1 Pyrinomonadaceae bacterium
AGCGGCCTGATGGGGCTCACGCTCCACCCGGACTTCGCGCGCAACCGCCTGCTCTACCTCGCCTACGCCTACAGCCGGGACGGCGTCCACGTCCGCGTCGTGCGCTTCCGCGAGACCGGCGCGGGGCTCTCGGACCGCGCGCTCATCATCGAGGGCATCCCGGCCGCGCGCTTCCACGCGGGCACGCGGCTGCGCTTCGGCCCCGACGGCAAGCTCTACGTCACGACCGGCGACGCGGCCGAGAAGGAGCTGGGGCAGCGGCTCGACACGCTCGCCGGCAAGACGCTGCGCCTGAACGACGACGGCACGGTGCCCGACGACAACCCCTTCGCGGGCCGCCCCGGGGCGCGGCCGGAAATCTGGTCGTACGGCCACCGCAACTCTCAAGGGCTGGACTTCCAGCCCGGCACCGGCCTCATGTTCCAGACCGAGCACGGCCCCTCGGGCTTCGACGGCCCCGGCGGCGGCGACGAGGTCAACGTCGTCGAGCGCGGCAAAAACTACGGCTGGGCCATCATCCACCACCGCGAGACGAGGCCCGGGATGGAGTCGCCGCTCCTCGAATACACGCCCGCGTGCGCGCCCGCGAGCGGGGCCTTCTACCGCGGCTCGGCGCTCGCGCAGTTCAGGGGCGACTTCTTCTTCGGCTGTCTGAGGGGCGAAGGGCTCCAGCGCGTCGTGCTCGAAGGGCGCGTGGTCAGAAGCGAAGAGCGCCTGCTCCGCGGCGAGTACGGGCGCATCCGCGACGTCGCCGAAGGCCCCGACGGCGCGCTCTACTTCTCGACCTCCAACCGCGACGGCCGCGGACGCCCCGCGGCGGACGACGACCGCATCATGCGCCTGATTCCACAGGGCAGGTGAGCCCCGCCGCGCCGGCTTAAAATAATTCCCTTTACCGAACGGCGCTCTCGGGGTATCTTTCGGGGGCGTCGTTTCAGCTTATGCGTCGGTCACTCACGGTGCGCTCCCCGACTTTCGGCCTTTAAGCCCTCTCCCAGCCCGTCCGCGAAATTCCACAAGAGTGGCCCCTTTATAATCTTTCTGTCGGCCAGGGAATCTTGTTTTACGCTGACTCAGGAGGTTGAAGATGAACGGGACGAACGGCGAATTCTACAACAAGCCGGCGTGGCCCGGGGCGCTGTTTATGGAGCGGGATAAGGTGCTCCTCAACCGAGCCCTCTACGTCTGCTACGCGGGGAACACGACCTTGCACGCGCTCCCCGTGCCTCAAATTTACATACCCCTCACGGCCGGCCTCAGAGTCCAGGTGGAGGCGTGGGCGGAGAAGACGGGCGCGGGTGAGGGGCGTTGCGTGCCCTCCAAAAACGAGAGAAAGCAGGGCGTCAACTGGAAGCCGCGCAAGAGGACGGTCGAGCTTGAGCCGGGCCAGTTGACGCTGGTGATGAGCGACTACGAGCACCAGCTCCTCGGCGAGGGCGTCATCGCCATCATCTACCTGCTCCCCGACGGCGAGGCGGCGCAGTGGGCCTTGACGCGCGCCGATTACGACACGGGGCTGGCCGTCATCACCCCGCGGCGGCCCGAGATGGACTATCTGCTCTGGCGTCTCTGCGAGCACCACGCCGACCCG
>DASVSK010000338.1:0-6524 GCA_036388135.1 Pyrinomonadaceae bacterium
AGCCCCTGCGCCGCCGCGCGCTCGCCGCGTATGACGAGCCGGCCCTCGTCGAGGCTTACGTCGAGCCCGTCGCGCTTGATGCCCGGCAGGTCGAGCGCGAGCAGGTACTCGCGCTCGTCCTCGTAGACGTCGGCCGCCGGAATCCAGTCGGCGCGCTCGATCTCGCCCTCCTCCCCCTCCGGCGCGCGCGTGCGCCGGTCGGCCGCCTCCTCGAAGAGCCGGTTCATACGATCCTGCAAACTGAACAGGTCGCGCGGGTCGAACCTGTGGTGTCTCATGGTCTCCTCCGAAAAAGATGTCAGATGTCGGATGCCGGATGTTAGTGAAAACCCGCTTGCCTTACTAACATCCGACATCCGACGTGTGCGTTCAGGCCGCCGCCACTTCGGCGGCGTCGCCGTCGGTGGCGAACTGCATCTGGTCGCCGTCGGCCGAGACGCGGAGGGTCTGGCCGGGCTGAACCTCGCCGCGCAGGAGCCTGGTCGCGAGCGGGTTCTGGATGAGCGTCTGGATGGCGCGCTTCAGGGGGCGCGCGCCGTAGAGCGGGTCGTAGCCCTCGCGCGCCAGTAGCTGCTTCGCCGTGTCGTCGAGGGCGAGGCGGACGTCGCGCTCCGCGAGCATCCGGCGCAGGCGTTCGAGCTGTATCTCGATGATGTCGCCGATCTGCTCGCGCGAGAGCTGGTGGAAGATGACGATGTCGTCCACGCGGTTGAGGAACTCCGGCTTGAAGTGCTCGCGCAGGACTTCCAGCACGGCCTCGCGCGCCTGCTTCTCGTCGCCCGCCACGGCCTGTATCTCGCGGCTCCCGAGGTTCGACGTCATGATGAGCACCGCGTTCTTGAAGTCCACCGTGCGCCCCTTCGAGTCGGTCAGCCGGCCGTCGTCGAGGATTTGCAGCAGGATGTTGAAGACGTCCGGGTGCGCCTTCTCGATCTCGTCGAAGAGGATGACGCTGTAGGGCCTGCGCCTGACGGCCTCGGTCAACTGCCCGCCCTCCTCGTAGCCGACGTAGCCCGGCGGCGCGCCGATCATGCGCGCGACCGCGTGCTTCTCCATGTACTCGGACATGTCGAGCCTGACCATCGAGCGCTCGTCGTCGAAGAGGAACTCGGCGAGAGCGCGCGCCGTCTCGGTCTTGCCGACGCCGGTGGGGCCGAGGAAGATGAAGGAGCCGACGGGGCGGTTCGGGTCTTGCAGCCCGGCGCGCGCGCGGCGCACCGCGTCGGCCACGGCCGTCAGCGCCTCGTCCTGCCCGATGACGCGCAGGCGCAGGCGCTCCTCCATCGTGACGAGCTTCTGCATCTCGCCTTCGAGCATCTTCGAGACGGGCACGCCCGTCCACTTGGCGACCACCTGCGCGACGTCCTCCTCGTCGACTTCCTCTTTCAGGAAGACGCCGTCCTTCTGGAGCTCGGCCAGCTTCTCGCGCTCCTCGTTGAACTTGCGTTCCAGCTCTGGAATCTTCCCGTACTGGAGTTCGGCGGCGCGCGTCAGGTCGCCCGCGTTGCGCGCCTGTTCCAGTTGCAGGCGCAACTGCTCGAGCTCGTTCTTGGCCTCGCGCATCCGCTCGATCTCTTCCTTCTCGGACTGCCACTTGGCCTTCATCCCGGAGGAGCGCTCGCGCAGGTCGGCGATGCGCTGCTCGATCTCGCGCAGGCGCGCCTTCGAGCGCTCGTCCTCCTCGCGCTGCAACGCCTGGCGCTCGATCTCCAGTTGCAGCATCTCGCGCTCCAACACGTCGATCTCCTGCGGCAGCGAGTCGATCTCGATGCGGAGGCGCGAGGCGGCCTCGTCGATGAGGTCGATGGCCTTGTCCGGCAGGAAGCGGTCGGTGATGTAGCGGTTCGAGAGCGTCGCGGCGGCGATGATGGCCGAGTCCTTGATGCGGACGCCGTGGTGCACCTCGTAGCGCTCCTTCAGGCCGCGCAGGATGGCGATGGTGTCCTCGGCCGTCGGCTCGCCGACGTAGACCTGCTGGAAGCGCCGTTCGAGCGCCGCGTCCTTCTCGATGTGCTTCTTGTACTCGTTGAGCGTCGTCGCGCCGACGCACCGCAGCTCGCCGCGCGCCAGCGCCGGCTTGAGCATGTTCGACGCGTCAATCGCGCCCTCGGCCGCGCCCGCGCCGACCAGCGTGTGCAGCTCGTCGATGAAGAGGACGATCTGCCCCTGCGCGTTCTCGATCTCCTTGAGCACGGCCTTCAGCCTGTCTTCGAACTCGCCGCGGTATTTCGCGCCCGCCAGCATCGACCCGAGGTCGAGCCCGACGAGCCGCTTGTTGCGCAGAGTCTCAGGCACGTCGCCCGAGATGATGCGTTGCGCGAGCCCCTCGACGATGGCCGTCTTGCCTACGCCGGGCTCGCCGATGAGCACGGGGTTGTTCTTCGTGCGGCGCGAGAGCACCTGGATGGTGCGGCGTATCTCGTCGTCGCGGCCGATGACGGGGTCGAGCTTGCCCTGGCGCGCCAGCTCCGTCAGGTCTTTGGCGTACTTCGAGAGCGCCTGGTAGTTGGCCTCCGCGTTCTGGTCCGTGACGCGCGCGCCGCCGCGCGTCTGCTCGATGACTTTGAAGAGGTCGTCGCGGTTGACGCCGTGCTGGCGGAGTATACGCCCGGCGGCGCCGTCCTTCTCGGCCGCGACGGCGAGGAGCAGGTGCTCGGTCGAAACGTACTCGTCCTTCATCTGCTCGGCCTCTTTTTGCGCGGCCTGGAAGACCTGTGTGGTGCGCGGGCTGAAGTACTGCTGCCCGCCCTGCACCTTCGGGAGACGGCCGACGGCCGCCTGCAAGTCGTTCAGGACGACCTGGACGTTCGCGCCGAGCTTGCCGAGCAGGGGGCGGACGACGCCCTCCGCCTGTTCGAGCATGGCGAGCAGGAGGTGTTCGGGCTCGACCTGCTGGTGCTGGTTGCGCTCCGCGGCCTCGATGGCCGTCTGGATGGCCTCCTGGCCGCGCAGTGTGAAACGTTCTAGACGCATGATCGCTCTCTAAACCTTCTCTCGCTTACTGCCGAAAACTGACGCCGGGCACGAAACCAAGGCGGCCAGCCCGCCGGGGCGACCCCGAAGCCGCGGCTCCGGGGGCTGCCGACCGGCCGGCTGGCCGCCGGAGGCTTACGGCCCGTTTAGGCACCGGCCGTCATGGCCTGGCCTTTGGACGCGGGCTGCTTCTGCTCCGCCCGGGCCTCGATGGTCTTCGGCGTGGCGGCTTCGGCCGACTCGCCCTTGACCTCAATGCGGCGCGCCTTCACCTCCTCGCGCGTGTGGAGCGTAACGCGCAGCACGCCGTTCTTGTACTCGGCCGCCGCGTTCTCGGCCGAGACCGTCTGCGGCAGCGTGAACGAGCGCGTGAATGCGCCGTAGGCGCGCTCGACGCGGTGGTAGTTGTCCGCCTCGTCCTTCTTCTCGAAGCGTCGCTCGCCGCGCAGCGTCAGGACGTTGTTCTCGATGGTCAGCTCGAAATCCTCGCGGTTCATGCCGGGGAGTTCGGCTTCGAGCACGATCTCGTCCTTGTTCTCGAAGATGTCGACGTTCGGCGTCCAGGTGCCGCGCGCGATACCCTCGTCGCCGAAAGAGCGCGAGAAGTTGGTGGAGAAGAGGCGGTTGACCTCGTCCTGTAAGGACTTCAGGTCGCGGAACGGGTCATAACGTGTGATGCTCATGATTTTTTCAACCTCCAAAGAGAATTAATTTGCTCCGCCCCGTTTTGCCGGGTAATAGGAGCGATCCTCAATGCCTGAGCATGGCGGAATAATAAAGCTTGAGTCCGTCCTTGTCAAGTCTATGGATGAACAAAAAATCGCCCGCGTTGCCCGGCGAAGTAAGTCGTCGCTGCCCCCTTTTACACATCATAAAAGGCAATGTAGAAATAAATATTGAACTAAAGCGAGGTTTTGCCGTATAATATTCGGCGGTAAGATGCTTTCGCAGAATTTGTGAATTGTTAACGTCTCGGAGGGCCAGAGACGGCGGCGGGAGGGGTGGAGGCGATGCTCGACGAGAAGGACGCGAAAATTCTTGAGATTCTACAGAAGGACGGGCGGGCGGCAAACGTCGACTTGGCGCGCGCCGTCGAGCTGACGCCTTCGGCGACCTCGGAGCGCGTGCGCAAGCTCGAAGAGCGTGGCCTGATTAAAGGTTATGCCGCGCACCTCGACCCGCGTGCGCTGGGGCTGGGGCTCGTGGCCTTTATCTTTATGCGCGTGGACGACCCGGAAGACCTCATCGGGCGCTCCGAGGGGACGGCCGAGGCTCTGTCGGCGCTGCCGTCGGTTTTGGAGCTGCACCACCTGGCGGGCGAGGACTGTTTTCTGGTGAAGGTGCGCGCGCGCGACACGGACGACCTCTACCGCATCCTTCGGGATGAGTTCGGGCGGTTCAAGGCGATCAAGGGGACGCGGACGACAATCGTGCTGAAGACCGTCAAGGAGTCGACGGCGCTGCCGATTGATAGGGAAAGGGCAGGTGAGTGATGACGAGCAGGGAGAGGTTCGGGGCGTACGGCGCGTGGGCGGCGGTCTGTTTCTTCTGGGGCACTACCTACCTGGCGATAAGCGTCGGGCTTGAGACTTTGCAGCCGACGCTCTTCGCGGGGCTGCGTTTCCTCATCGCGGGCGGGCTGCTCTTCTTCGTGATGAGCCGGCAGCAGAATGCGCGGCTGCCGCTCGGGCGGGAGTGGTTAGACCTCGGGGTGGTCGGGGTGATGCTGCTGGGCGTCGGCAACGGGGCGGTGGTGTGGGCCGAGCAGTGGGTGCCGAGCGGGATGGCGGCACTTTTGGTGGCGTCTTCGCCGTTCTGGGCGGCCGCGCTCGAACGCGTGCAGAAGGGCGGCGAGCGCGTGGGGTTCCGCGGCCTGCTGGGGATGGCCGTGGGCTTCGGCGGGCTGGCGATGCTGGTGGGGCCGCAGCTTTTCGGGGCGGAGTTGAACGGCAAGTACCTCCTCGGCGTCGGCATCATCCAGGTCGGGTGTCTCTTCTGGCAGGCGGGCTCGGTCTACGCCAAGCGTCGCCCGACGGGCGTCTCGCCGCTGATGTCCTCGTCTGTGCAGATGTTGTGGGCGGGGGTCGTGCTGACGCTCGCCGGGACGCTGGCGGGCGAGTGGGGCGGGATGCGTTTCAGCGCGAGGAGCGCGGGCGCGCTCGTCTACCTCGTCGTGTTCGGCTCGATAGTGGCCTACAGCGCCTACATGTACGCGATACAGAAGCTGCCGCTGTCGCTGGTCTCGACCTATTCGTACGTCAATCCCCTGGTGGCGCTGGCGCTCGGCTGGCTGGTGCTCTCGGAGCCCCTGGGCTGGCGCGAGGGCGGCGCGGCGCTGGTCATACTGCTGGGCGTGGCGCTGGTGAAGACCTCCCCAAAAGATTTGGCGCTGCTCCTGACGCGCCTGCGGCGCGCGCGGGAGGCGGCGTCGACGCGGGACGCGGGGCGGGTTCACGTCACGCACGGCGGCGCGGCCTGTAAGTAAGTTAAAAGTAAAAAGGCAAAAGGCAAAAGTGAGGACGCGCCGAAGCGCGCGGAACTTTGGAGTAAGTTCCCATCCTCACTTTTGCCTTTTGCCTTTTTACTTTTGACTTTTCTAGTCGAGGCGGAAGAAGCGTTTGATTTTGGAGAGGAGGCCGTCGTGTGTGTCGTCGTCGCCGTCGGCGGCGGGGGCGTTGGCGGCGAGCCCGGCGCGGCGCTCGTTGATGGTGTGGCTGAGCGCCTCGACGAGGTCGGGGTTGGTCTGGAAGAGGCCGCGCATCGCGTCGTGGCCTATCTCCAGCACCTCGGTCTCCTCGGCGGCGACGACGCTGGCGGTGCGCGGCTCGCCGGTGAAGAGCGCCATCTCGCCGAAGAAAGCGCCCTCGCCGAGCCGCTTGATGGTGCGCGGCGTGCCGTTCGAGTCGACGCGCACGTCGACGCTGCCGCGGTGGACGACGAACATCGACGCGCCGCTGTCGCCCGCGCGGATGATGGTCTCGCCGGGGGCGAAGACGCGACCCGTCGCGCCGGCCGCCAGCGCGTTCAGCTCGTCGGCCGTGAGCGGCGAGAAGATGTCGACGGCCGAGAGCAGTTCGGCGAGCGTCTCCGTGTCGCGCCCGCCGCCCTCGCCGTCCGCGGGCTGCTGCTCCATGTAGAGCGTGCGCGTCGGGTAGGCGAAGGTCAGGCCGTTGCGGCGGAAGGCGTACCAGATGCGCTGGCGGATGAGCGCGTCGGTGTCGTTGTAGCGCGAGTAGTCCGAGAGCCAGTACTTGACCTCGTACTCGACGCCCGAGTCGGCGAGGTGGCGGATGCGGACGACGGGCGTGATGTAGCGCAGGACGTTGTCGGCGTCGCGGACGGCGTCGCGGACGGCGTGGATGACCTTGACGGGCGAGTCGGTGTAGAGCGCGGAGAAGGGGACGATGCGCGCGCTCTGGCCGTCGCGCGGCGCGACCTCGATGGACTCCTTGGCGATGCTGCTGTTGCTCACCAGCACGATGAGGTTCGAGAAGGTCTGGAGCTTGACGGCGCGCCACGTGACCGACATGACGACGCCGGTGTGCTTGCCG
>DASVSK010000339.1:0-1599 GCA_036388135.1 Pyrinomonadaceae bacterium
CCGCGCGGGACGCCCGCCTCTTTATCTATCGACCCGCCCCCGTCTCGCGGCCGGGTCGATGGATGGAGAGGCGGCCGCCGCGGGCCGGGTGTGTCGCTTGAGTTTGCCGCGGGGAGCGGCTAACCTTTCGGCCGTCTCTCCTTTAGTTCGAGCGCCGCCCTCCTGCGGGCACCGTCCCCGCAAGGCGCGGCGCGCTCGTCGGGCAGTCCGTGTTGATCTCACGCGCAAAGTCTTCCGCGGTCGGGGCGCTGCTGCTGTCGTTGTCGGCGGCGCTCGCGCCGACGCCCCGCGCGCACGCCGCGGCGGCGCGGCAGGCGGAACGCGTGCCCGAGTCGGGCGTCGCGCAACTGGTCGAGCGCGCCCGGCGCGGGGCGCTCGGCGCGGAGGAGTACGCGCGCGCACTCGCCGTCGGCTACGCGCTCGTCGGCGGGGGGCGCTTCAGGGAGGCCGCGGAACTCTTCGACGCGCTCGTCCTTCTGCGTCCACGCGAACGCGCGGCGCTCTACGGCGCGGCGCTCGCGACCTTCAACGCCGGGCGACCTGCCGACGCCGAGCCGCTCGCGCGACGCGCCGCCGAGGTGGCGCTCGCCGAAGGCGCGGCGAAGGGGCGCGAATCGGACGCGGCCGACGCGCTCGTCCTGCTCGCCGTGGTGCTCGCCGTGAGGGGCGACGTCGCGGGGGCGCTCGCCGCTTCGGGGCGGGCCACGGCGCTCGCGCCCGGCAACTTCGACGCGCGGCTCGCGCACGGGCGCGCGCTCTACGGCGCGGGCGACGACGCGGGCGCGGCCCGCGCCTTCCGCGCCGCGGCCGCGCTCAGGCCCGGCGACCCGCGGCCGCTCTTCTTCCTCGCCTCGACGCTCGAACGCGCGGGCGACGACGCGGGCGCGCTCGCGGCCTACCGCGAGCTGGCGGCCGCACAGCCCCGCGCGCCGGAAGGCCACCTCGGCCTCGGCGCGCTCCTGGTCAAGCGCGGAGGCGCGGAGGCGGAGGAGGGAATCAGGGCGCTCGCGCGGGCGGTCGAGATAGACCCTGAACTCTACGAGGCGCGCGTCACCCTGGGCCGCGCGCTGGTCGCGCGTGGAAGGGCCGCGGAGGCGGTCGAGCACCTGCGGCGCGCGGCCGCGCTCGCGCCCGGCAACCCGGAGCCGCACTACCAGCTCTCGCTCGCCTACCGCAGGCTGGGTCGCAGGGAGGAGGCCGCGGCCGAGTCCGCGGTCGTCAAGCGCATACACGAGTCGCGGCGCACGGCCCCCGCGCCGCCCGCGCCCGAACGTTAGACGAAAGCCGTTTCGGAAGTTACGCCAGACCCGAAGTTGATGACAGTGGCGCTCTCTTCATCCCTTCTTAGAGGCTCGCGCGCGTGGCTCGCTTGCGCGTGCTGCGTGCTCCTGCTGTGCGCGCAGGCGGCGGCGCAGCGGCGCGGGGCGGCCGCGCCCGGCGGCGGGGCGGCGCAGCGGCAGGGGCGGCGCGGCGGCGGCGACCCGGCGCTCCTGCGCGAGGCCGCAGGGCTGATGCGCGCCGGGAAGCTGGCGGAGGCGGAGGCGGCCGCGCGCAGGGCCTCGGCGGCCTCGCCGCGCGACGCCGAAGCGCGCGCGCTGC
>DASVSK010000340.1:0-3377 GCA_036388135.1 Pyrinomonadaceae bacterium
GGGCGCGGCTTCTAAGTTAGAAGCCGCGCCCGCGCCCCCGAATCTTTCCGGCCACGCCTTACAACCGCCTTCCGGCCACACGTTCAACCGACGACCGTCTCGCCCGGCGCGTCCTCTTCCACGCCCTGCAACTCCCGCGCGATGCGGCGGACGGTGTCGAGGGTGTCGATCTCTTCCGGCGACTTGTCTTCGCGCAGGCGGAGGATGCGCGGGAAGCGCAGGGCGTAGCCGCTCTTATGACGCTTCGACTCCTGCACGCGGTCGAAGGTGACCTCCAGGACTATCTTCGGCTCGACGACGCGGACGCGCCCGTGCGCGAACTCCTGCAAGGTGTGCGCGCGGAACCACTCGGTCAGCTCCGCCAGCTCGACGTCGGTCAGACCCGAGTAAGCCTTGCCGACGTTCAAAAGCTCCGGGTCGTCCTCCGAGCGGCGCACGGCGAAGGTGTAGTCGGAGAGCAGGCTCCGGCGCTTGCCGTGGCCGACCTCGACCGACGTCACCACGACGTCGAGCGTCGCCAGCGCGCGCTTCAGCTTCAGCCACTCGCGCCCGCGCTTGCCCGGCTTGTAGGAGGAGCGCGGGTCTTTAATCATCAGCCCCTCGTTGCCGCGCGCGCGCGCCGCCGCGAACTCTTCGTCGAGCGCCGACGCGTCGCCCGTGAGCTTCGCGCCCGACAGGCGCAGGGTCGCGGCCGGCCCGCCCCCGACGAGTGCTTCGAGCGCGCGACGCCTCTCGGCGAGCGGCTCGTCCGTCAGCACGCGCCCGCCCGCGTAGAGCAGGTCGTAGGCGACGAAGGCCACGGGCACCCCCGCGAGCAGCTCCTCCGAGACGGTCTTGCGCCCCAGGCGCTTTTGCAGTTCGAGGAAGGGCAGAATCGACTCGCCGCGCACGGGGACTATCTCGCCGTCGAGCACGGCGTCCGACGTCAGGAGCTTCAGGGGCCCGACCAGCTCGGGGAAGCGGTGCGTCACCTCGTCGAGCGTGCGCGTGTAGAGCGCGACGCGGCCGGCCTGCACGTGCGCCTGCCCGCGTATGCCGTCGAACTTGTCCTCGACGTAGAACTCGCCGGGCATCGTGCGCGCCACGTCCTCGACCGAGTCGGCGGCGGTGGCGAGCATGAACTTGAGCGGGTGGAAGAGACGCATCGCGACGCCTTCCAGCTCGCCGCGGCGGGCGCGCACGGCCGTCTCGCCGATGTCGCCCGAGAGCATGTTGACGCGCGCCACGTCCGCCAGCGGGCGCGAGAAGGCGCGCGCCACGGCGTCCTCCACCAGCCCCTCCTTCAACCCGATGCGGAGGTCGCCGACCAGCAGCTTGACGAGGTACTTCGCCTCGGCGGGCGTCGCGTCCGTCAGGGCGGAGACGAGCAGCGCCTTCTTGTTCTTCGTCCCGCGCGTCTCGCTCAGGCGCTCGACGAGCGAGTGCGTGGCGGCGAGCGTGAGCGTCGGCGCGACGTTGACCGCGCCCTTCGTCTCGGCGAACGCCTCGGACGCGACGTCGCCCGAGTCGCCGAGCCGCACGTAGCGCGGCCGAAGGTTCTCCACTTCGAGCCCCGTCACCTCGGCGATTGCGTCGCGCAGCATCCCGCCGCCCACGTTCGTCGTCCGCGCGTCGTAGAGCGGGAAGGCGTGGCCGGCGAAGTAGCGCGCCGCGAGCGCGAGGTCTTCGTCGGCCAGCCCGGCGAAGTAAGCGCCGAGCAGCGCCGCCTTCTCCAACTTCTTCGTCGTCGCGCCGACGCGGTCGGCCGCCTCCGCGAAGCCTTGCAGCGTCGCGCCGCCGCCCGCGGGCTCGGTCAACGTCGCCGGTCTCTTTGCTCTTGCCATCGTTGATGAAGAAGCGGGCCCCCGACCCTCAAGCCTCCTCGACGAGCACCGCCTCGCGGGAGACGCGCACGGCCTGCGCCGGGTCGGGCTCGCCGAAGATTTCGGGGTGGATGACGCGTAGAAGGATTTCCGCGCCCTCGACGACGCGCGGGCCTGGGCGGCTGAAGTAGCTCGTGGCGTCCACGGCCCAGACGCGCCCCTCACGCACGGCAGGCAATTCGTCCCAGCCGCGCGGCAGCCGCGCGCCCTCCAGAGCGCGCAGCGTGTCCTCCTTGTAGTAGCCGCACGGCGCGAGCACGACGACCTCGGGCGCGTAGGCCAGAATCTCCTCGGGCGTCGTCGGCCGGGACTTCCCGCCCGCGCTGCCGAACGAGGCGTCGCCGCCCGCGAACGCGACCTGCTCGGGCACCCAGTGGCCGGGCGCGAACGGCGGCTCAAGCCATTCGAGGACGAGCGTCCGCGGGCGCGTCCCGACCTCCGTCAGCAGGACGGCGAGCGCGTCGAGCTGCACGGTCAGGTCGCGCACGAGCGAGTCGGCCTCGGCCCGCGCCCCGGCCAGCTCGCCCACGGTGCGTATGTTGGCGAAGATGTCCTGGATGTTGTTCGGCTCGAGCGAGACGACGCGCGCGTCGGCCTCGACGACGCGCGCCGCCCGGAGGACGGTCTTGTAGCTGACGGCGCAGACCTCGCACAGCTCCTGCGTGATGATGAGGTCGGGCTTCAGCTCGGCGAGCAGCCGCTCGTCCAGCCCGTAGATGGAGCCGTGGCCGTCGAGCTGCGCCCGCACGGCGTGGTCTATCTCGGCGCTCGACATCTCGGCGTGCGAGATGTGGCTCGAAGTGAGCACGGGCTTGCCGACGACCGCGGGCGGGAAGTCGCACTCGTGCGTCACGCCCACCAGGTTCTCTTCGAGCCCGAGCGCGCAGACGATCTCGGTCGCCGACGGCAGGAGCGAAACTATGCGCGGCCCTTTACCCATCTGAACCCTTCCGGCGTTCTTCGTTCGCGAGACCCGCCCGAGGTTGGCGCACGCGCCGCGCGCCTGTCAAGCGGATGCCGGCGGGACGACCCTGCCGCCTTTTGCGCGCGCGCGCCGAGGGGGTACAATCCGTCTCGACGGTTCAAAGTTCGCAGTCCGGGCTCGAAGTCGGCGACGCCGTCTTCAGTGCCCCCGGCTTAAGACTTTGAACCTTTAGCTTGAAACTTTGAACTTAAGATTGTTATGCAGGAGCAGAACCAGCCGCGGGTCGAGGGCGTGGTCGACCACATCGCGGTCAAGACCGACGACATGCAGGCGGACGTGCGCGAGTACGAGCGGCTGGGCTTCCGCGTCGAGACGCTCTACGAGGACTGGGCGATGCTGCGCGACGCGCGTGGCTTCGGCGTGGCGCTCCTGCCCGAGGGCTCGAAGCACCCGCAGCACATCGGCATCCGGGTCGAGTCGCGCGAGGCGCTCGAAGAGGCCGCGCGCCGCGAAGGCCGCCCCGTCAAAGAGCACCGCGACCGCTCCCTCTCCTTCTACACCAGGGGCGTCGGCGGCCGCGCCGTCGAGGT
>DASVSK010000341.1:0-3083 GCA_036388135.1 Pyrinomonadaceae bacterium
TTTTCATTTTTCATAAACCCTCCGCTCCCCGCCCGCGTACCCCGTACCCCTGTGGTGAGCCGCCCCGGCCGCGGCCGAGTTTGAGAACCGAAGGTTTAAGCCATGAACGTCCTAATGATTATCCGCATCGCCTTCCGCGCGCTGGCGCGCAACAAGACGCGCGCTTCGCTGACCATGCTCGGCATCATCATCGGCGTCTCGGCCGTCATCGTGATGGTGAGCATCGGCCAGGGCGCGCAGGCCACCGTGCAGGCGCAGATAGAGGGCATGGGCACCAACCTGCTCTTCGTCAGCGCCGGGTCGCAGAACGTCGGCGGCGTCCGCAGCGGCGCGGGCGACGCGGGCACCAACACGCTCACGGCCGAAGACCTCGAAGCCGTCCGGCGCGAGGTGCCGAGCGTCGCCCTCGTCAGCCCCGTCGTCAACTCGCGCTCGCAGCTCGTCGCCGGGAACCAGAACTGGAGCACCAGCGTCCAGGGCGTCGCCGAGCAGTTCCCCGAGATACGCAAGTGGGCGGTGCAGAGCGGCGACTTCTTCACCGAGTCGGACGTGCGGTCGGCCGCGCGCGTCGTCGTCATCGGCCAGACCATCGCCGACAACCTCTTCCCCGGCCAGGACGCCGTGGGCCAGACCTTGCGCGTCTCCAACATGCCCTTCCGCGTCGTCGGCGTGATGGCGCGCAAGGGGCAAGACCCGCAGGGGCGCGACCAGGACGACACGGCGTTCGCGCCCTACACGTCCGTGCAGAAGAAGCTTCTCGGCAATCAGCGCGTGCAGGTGGCGTACGTCTCGGCCGTCTCGCAGGACGCGACCTACACGGCGCAGTCGCAGATAACCGACCTGCTGCGCCAGCGCCACCGGCTCGCGCAGGGCGCGCCCGACGACTTCACCGTCCGCAACATGTCGGACGTGGCCGAGGCGGCCAACGAGACGAACAGCGTGATGACGATGCTGCTGGGGAGCATCGCGGGCGTCTCGCTCCTCGTCGGCGGCATCGGCATCATGAACATCATGCTCGTCTCCGTCACCGAGCGGACGCGCGAGATAGGCATCCGCATGGCTATCGGCGCGCGCTCGTCGGCGGTGCGGACGCAGTTCCTCATCGAGTCCATCGTGCTCAGCCTGACGGGCGGGCTCGCGGGGATTATGCTCGGCGTCCTGGCGTCGGTCGGCGTGCCGCTGCTGCTCGGGTGGCCGACGCTCGTCTCGACGGCCTCCATCATCGGCTCGGCCGTCTTCTCGGCCGCGGTCGGCATCTTCTTCGGGTACTACCCGGCGCGCAAGGCCGCGGGACTCGACCCCATCGAGGCGCTCCGCTACGAGTAGGCGCGTCTCCGTGATTATTTATCTGTGATTATTTATTTAAGGAGAGCCCGGCCCCGGGCTGAGAGCAGTCTCTCTGGCTAGCCGAGTTCGTTCGGCGGTCGGCAACAAAGTTAGGAGGGAGTGAACTCGGACTCGCCTCACCCGGGGCCGGGATTTCTTGAACCGTCAGCGCGCAAATTAACACGCCGCCCCGCGGCTGTCATGAGTACGAAGTTGGGGCCCCGGCTCCAACTTTCGGTTGACGCGGCGGGGCGCATTACGGCAGGTGGATGATGCCGCGCTGGAGGGCTTTGGTGGCCGCCTGCGTGCGGTCGCTCGCGCCCAGCTTGCTCAGGACGTTGTTGATGTGGCTCTTGACCGTGGCTTCGCTGATGCCGAGCGCCGACGCGATCTCCTTGTTGCTCATCCCGCGGACGATTCTTTCCAGCACCTCCAGCTCGCGCGCCGTCAGGTCAGAGCCCCCCATCCTCCCCGCCAGCCGCTCGGCCACGACGCCCGGAATACGCCGGCGGCCGGCGTGGACGGTCCGGATGGCGTCCTCCAGCTCCTCGAAGAACATGTCCTTGAGCAGGTAGCCTTGCGCCCCCGCCTGCAACGAACGGTAGATGTCCTCGTCGCCGTCGAAGGTGGTCAGGATGATGACGCGCGCCGCGGGGAACTCGGCGCGCAGCGCCTTCGTCGCGTCCGCGCCACCCATGACCGGCATGCGCAAGTCCATCAGCACGACGTCCGGCCGGTGCGCGCGGTAAAGCTCAACGGCCTGCTGGCCGTTCGTCCCCTCGGCGACGACCGTCATGTCGTCCACCGTGTTGATGAGTGAGACGAAGCCCTGACGCACGACCGCCTGGTCGTCGACCACGATGATTCTTATCCCGCCGCCGCTCATTGGATGTCCTCCCCGCCCTTTGAATCCGCGGCGCTAACCCTCGACGGGGACGCCGACCGAGACCTCGCTCCCGCGCCCCGGCTCGCTTTCGACGGAGAGCGCGCCGCCCATCTCCTCGGCGCGCTCGCGCATCCCGACGATGCCGAAGTGGCCGTTGCTCCCGCCGCCCTGCCCGTCGGGGTCGAAGCCGCGCCCGTCGTCCCTCACGCTCAGGCGCACGCGCGACGCGTCGAACGACAGATTAACGTAGATGGTGCGCGCGCGCGCGTGACGGACGGCGTTGTTGACCGCCTCCTGCGCGATTCGCAGCAGGTTATTCTCGACCTGCTGCGGGAGCGGCCTGAAAGCGCCGCCGACCTGAAACTGCGTCTGCACGCCCGAGTCGGCCGCGAGGCGGCGCGTCATCTCGGCGAGCGCCGCCGGGAGGTCTCGGTCGTCGAGCGACTGCGAGCGCAGGTCCCAGACGTAGCGGCGCGCCTCGGCGATGCTGCCGCGGACGAGCTGGCGCGCGCGGTCGAGGTGCGTCCGCGCCGCCTCCGCCGAGACCGACATCAGGCGGGCCACTATTTCGAGCTGCACGGAGACGCCCAGAATCTCCTGCGCGAGATTGTCGTGAATCTCGCGCGCGATGCGGTTGCGCTCGGCCAGCACGGCGTCGAAACGCGCGCGCATCTGCCTGACGCGCAGCGCGTAGAGCTGCCACGCCAGCAGCGCGAGGCCGAGCGCGCAGAGCGTGTAGAACCAGTAGGTGCGGTAGAAGTGCGGCCTGAGACTGAAGTCGAACGCCGCGGGCGTCCGGCTCCACACGCCGTCGTTGTTGCTGGCGGCGACGAGGAAGCGGTACTCGCCCGCGCCGAGGTTGGTGTAGTAG
>DASVSK010000342.1:0-1935 GCA_036388135.1 Pyrinomonadaceae bacterium
ACGCCGCGCGCGCGAAAGGGAGCCGACCGTGAGACCCAAGCCGGGGGAGCCGCAGACGCCCACGCCCCGCCAGATGCTCTGGCGCTACGTCAGGCCGTTGAGAGGCACAATCGCGCTCGGCATCGCCTGCATCCTGGCGGCCAACCTGGCGATGCTGGCCGGGCCGGCGA
This sequence comes from Pyrinomonadaceae bacterium, assembly GCA_036388135.1. Taxonomy (GTDB): domain Bacteria; phylum Acidobacteriota; class Blastocatellia; order Pyrinomonadales; family Pyrinomonadaceae; genus QHXN01. The sequence goes on from DASVSK010000342.1 coordinate 171, forward strand.
TTCTGCGTTACGCGATAGACGACCTGACGGCCGGTGTGTCGCGCTCGAAGCTGCTCGGCTACGGCGGGCTGCTCCTCGGCGTCGCGCTCACGCGCGCGGCGTTCCTCTTCCTCCAGCGCCGCCTGATGGCGCTGGCGGCGCGCAACCTCGAATACGACCTCTCCGTCGATTTCTACGCGCACCTGCAAAGACTCCCGCTCCAGTTCTTCGAGCGCCAGCGGACGGGCGACCTGATGACCCGCGCGACGAGCGACCTCGCGGCCGTGCGCGTCATCGTCGGCACCGTCATCATGTACTCGACCAACACGGTCTTCGCCACGGCGCTCGTCCTGCCGCTGATGACGTCGATAAGCTGGCGGCTCACGCTCGCGTCCTTCGCGGCGCTGCCGCTGGTCGCCGTCGCCACGCGTGTGATGGCGACGCGCCTGCACGAGGAGTCGGGTCGGGTGCAGGAGCACACGTCACACGTCGCCAGCCGCGCGCAGGAGTCGTTCGCGGGCGTGCGCGTCGTCCGCGCGTACAGGCAGGAGCGCGCCGAGGTGGAGAGCTTCAGGCGCGTCAACTCCGACCTCGTCGCACGCAACGTGAAGCTCATCCACCTGACGGCGGCCTACTACCCCGTCCTGCGTTTCCTCGTCGCGCTGGGGTTCCTGGGGGCCTTCTGGTACGGCGGCAGCCTCACGCTCCGCAACGAAATCAGCGTCGGGCAGTTCGTCCAGTTCACGCTCTACCTCGAAGCCCTCGTGATGCCGCTCCACGAGTTCGGCTGGGTGGTCAGCCTCTACCAGCGCGGCATGGCCTCGATGGGGCGCATCCACGAAATCATGTCCGCCGAGCCGGCCGCCGACGCGGCCTCGGCCGACGGCCGCCGCACGGAGATTGAGGGCGACATCGAGTTCCGCGGCCTCACCTTCACCTACCCCGGCGAGGCCGAGCCGGCGCTGCGTGACATCAACCTGCGCGTGCGGCCCGGCCAGACGGTGGCCTTCGTCGGCGGGGTCGGCGCGGGCAAATCGACGCTCCTGAGCCTCGTGCCGCGGATGTACGAAGTCGGCCCGGCGCAGTTGCTCATCGACGGGGAGCCGGTCGACAAAATCCCCCTCGGCGCGCTCCGCTCGGCCATCGGCTACGTGCCGCAGGAGACTTTTCTGTTCAGCATGACGGTCGGGGAGAACATCGCGTGGGGGGCGGCGGGGGCGAGCCGGGAGGAGGTGGAGCGCGCCGCCTCAGAGGCCGGGCTGGCCGAGGACATCAACGAGTTCCCTCAAGGTTACGAAACGCTCGTCGGCGAGCGGGGCGTGGCGCTCTCCGGCGGTCAGCGGCAGCGCACGGCCATCGCGCGCGCCCTCATACGCAGGCCGCGCATCCTCATCCTCGACGACGCGCTCTCCTCCGTCGACACGCAGACCGAGGCGAAGATTCTGTCGCACCTGCGCCGCGTCCGCGCCGGGCGGACGAACCTCATCAGCTCGCACCGCCTCTCCACCGTCAAGGACGCCGACCTCATCATCCTGCTCGAAGACCGCCGGGTCGCCGAAGCCGGCTCGCACGAAGAGTTGATGGCGAAGGGCGGGGCCTACGCGCGCCTGTACGCGAGGCAGTTGCTTGAGGAGGAGCTTGCGACCAACTAAAGCCCGGCGCTATGCCTGAGACCGAAGCACAAGAAGAAGAGAACGGCAACATCTACGACGTGCGGCTGATGTGGCGGCTGGCCCGCTTCCTCGCGCCGTACAAGCGTTACGTCGCGGCCGCGCTCGCGCTGACG
>DASVSK010000343.1:0-2115 GCA_036388135.1 Pyrinomonadaceae bacterium
CGCACCGCCTGGGCGACGCGGCGGCGGTCGAGCGGCTCGGTGGTGAGATACTCGCGCTCGGCGAGGGGATGGGCGAGGGGGCGCGGGCGGCGCGCGCCGACGGGCTCAAGCTGCTCGGCGTGGCGCACGAAGTCTCGGGGCGGTTCGCGTCGGCCGAGGAGTGCTTCGGGCAGTCGCTCGCGCTCCTGAAGGAGCTGGGCGACCGACGCAACTTCGGCTTCATGCTCAACAACCTCGGCGTCATCGCCCACCTCGGCGCGGACTACGGGGAGGCCGTGCGGCGTTATACTGAGGCGCTCGCCATCTTCCGCGAGATAGGCGAGCGGACGTGGGAGCTGCCGACGCTCGGCAACCTGGCGGGCGCGCAGATAGGGCTCGAAGATTACGGGGCGGCCGAGTCGAACCTGCGGCAGGCGGTCGCGCTCGCCGGCCCCGCCGGGCACTTCGCCCTCTCGATGATCTACTGCTACCTGGCCGAGAGCTTCTGGGGTCAGGGGAAGAACGAGGACGCGTTCGGGGCGGCGCTGAGGGCGCTCGAACTGGGGCAGAAGACGGAGAACCAGGACTACATCGCCAACGCGTGGCGCACGCTCGGGCTCGTGGCGTCGCGCGCGGGCGGCGTCGTCCCCGTCGGCGGTGAGGCGCACTCGGCCGCCGGGTGTTTCGCGGAGAGCCTGCGCGTCTACACCGAGATGGGCGCGGCGGCCGAGCGCGCGCGGACGCTGCGCGACTGGGCGCGGCACGAGCTTTCGCGCGGCGACGCCGCGCGCGGGGCGGAGATGTGGCGCGAGGCGCGCGAAATCTTCACGCGCTTGAAGATGACGCGCGAGCTTGAGCGGATGCCGGAAGCGGCCGACCATTCACGGGAAAACTTGCGGAGGTGAACGATGCGTTTGAAGACCCTGACACTCCTGCTGTGCGCGCTCGGGGCCGCGGCCGCCTGCGGCGCGGGGGGCGACGCGCAGAACGCGGCCGCGCCGCAGACGGCCGCGACGCCCGCCCCCGCGCCCGGCCCCCCGCTCCCGCGGAGCGCGACGTGCCTGCTCCTCTCCGACGAAGAGTTACAGGAGGTGCAGGGCGAAGCGCCGTCGGACGCGCAGGGCAGCGAGCACGCGGCGGGTGGGCTCTCGATGTCGCAATGCTTCTTCCGCCTGCCGACCTTCAGCAAGTCGATCAGCCTGGAGGTGGTGCGCGCAGAGCCGGGCGCGCCCGCGGGCGCTTTGAAGGAGTACTGGCGCAAGCGCTTCCACCCCGACGCCATCGAGGCGCGCGAACTCCAGCGGCAGCGCGAGGAGGAGGCGACGCTTGCGCGCGAGGAGAGGTTGAAGCGCGAGCGCGAGGCCGGGCAGGTGCGGGAGGGCGGCCGCCGCAAGAAGAAGGATAAGGAGGCCGAGGACGCGCGCCCGGAGCGCGTCCGAGGCGTCGGCCAGGAGGCGTACTGGTCCGGCAACCAGACCACGGCGGCGCTCTACGTGCTCGGCAAGGGCGCGGTCGTGCGCGTCAGCCTCGGCGCGGGCGAGGAGCAGGACGTGAAGATAAAGAAGGCGAGCGAGCTGGCGCGCAAGGTGCTCAAGCGTCTCGGAAGTCGTTAGGTCGACTTCAAAAGAGATTCACCGCGGAGACACGGCTAATACAAAAGCCTGTCCCCGCGGTGAACCGGCTCTGCGTTAAGTGTTACAGGCTGAAGATCGTCGGGCCGAAGTTGCTGGAGGTCATTAGTCTGGCTCCGTTCCTGGGGGAAGGTCTTCCGCGCGCGACACCCACGCGGCGCGCGCGGACGCTTTCGAGGTCTGAGTTGTGGGGCGGGCGTGCGTGCCGGGGCGACGTCGGCTCTCCCCGCGTCCGCCCGAAGCCGCGCGCGCCCGCACCCACAGATAAGGACGGCCTTGACGGCCGTCGGGAGGGACGCGGGGCGGCCGAGCCCAGCGCGAACACGGCCGCCGTAATCCCTCTTAACTCTAAACGCGTATTCCGCCGCCAAACTCCCACACGCGGGGCGCAGAAAAAATCGCCGCAAAAACTTAGAGGCTCGGTGGTCGCGCTGCGGGGCGCCCACCGAGCCTCTAAGTTTGTCGCCGCGGCGCGCGGCGGGCTCAGTCCACCTCGGCGAGTTTG
>DASVSK010000344.1:0-3714 GCA_036388135.1 Pyrinomonadaceae bacterium
ATGTTGGTGATGAGCGTGCGCGAGAAGTCCGGGGGTGTCGGCGTGTGTTTCTGCGTGAGCTTGAGCGTCCACTCGTTAGTCTCGGGGACGCGCACTTTGCGCAGCCGCAGGCGCGTGCCCGTCACGTAGTTGTCCGTGATCTGCGTGTGCGGGTCGGAGAGCTTGAGGCCGGGGGGCAGCTCGCGCAGAAGGTACCGGCGCTCGCGCTCGACGCGCTCGTACCTGCTTCCGCCGAGCGCGGCCAATTTCATGTCAGCGGGTGAGACGGTGCCCATCTTATCCTCTTCCGCCGGGAGTGAAGTGAGGCCGCGTCAGGCTCCGACCAGCTCGGCCTCCGCCTCTTTCAGGAACTCTTCCGGCGCGACGATGTGGCCGGCGATGGCCGAGGCGGCGACCACGTACGGCGAGGCCAGGTAGACCTTGCCGGGGCCGCTGCGGCCGGGGAAGTTTCGGTTCTGCGCGCTGACGGTGACCTGCTCGGCCGAGCGCGACGCGCCGGGGCCGGCGTTGATGCAGGCGCCGCAGGAGGGGTCTATCATCTCGGCCCCGGCGCGCTCGAAGAGTTCGATGTAGCCGCGCGAGCGCGCGTACTCCTTTATCTTCTGCGAGCCGAACTGGAGGTAGAGGTGGACGCCGGGCGCGACGCGCCGGCCCCGCTCGACGGCGCGGCTCAAGACCGCCGCGTACATGTCCATGTCGGCCATCTTGCCGCCGGTGCAGGAGCCGCCGTAGGCGATGTCTATCTTGACGGGCTCGCTCAGCTCCGAGACCGGCAGGCCGTTGCGCGGGTCGCCGGGCGTGGCGACCATCGGGCGCACCTCCGCGAGGTCTATCTCGAAGCTGGCGGCGTACACGGCTTCGGGGTCGCTCCTGAGGAAGCCGCGTCGAATCTCCTCCTCGGGGAGCCCGCGCGTGCGCTTGAGGTATTCGAGCGTCACCTCGTCGGGCTCGATGATGCCGGTGAAGCCGCCGGCCTCGACCGCCATGTTGGTCAGCGTCGCGCGCTCGTCAATCGACCAGTCGCGCAGGCCCTCGCCCGCGAACTCAAGCACCTGCCCTATCCCGCGCCCCTCCTTCATGTAATCGGTGGCGAGGATGACGAGCATCACGTCCTTCGCCGAGACGTCGGCGCGCTTCGCGCCCTTCAGGACGAAGCGGACGACCTCGGGCACCTTGACGCGGATGTCCTTCGTGTACCAGGCGTTCGCCATGTCGGTCGAGCCTACGCCGAAGGCGAAGCAGCCGAGCACGCCCGCCATGCACGTGTGCGAGTCCGTGCCGATGACGAGCTGGCCGGGCAGCGCGATGTCCTCGACGACCGCGTTGTGGCAGATGGCCTCGGAGCCGCGCTCCTCCGTCCCGCCGTAGAGCCTGATGCCCTGCTGCGTCGTGAAGTCCTCCTGCGTCGTGGCGAGCCCGTCGGCGCGCTCCAGCAGCCCCATCTTCTTCTTGTCGTCCGACATCACGCGCCCGAGGAAGGTCAGGTGGTCGCGGAAGGCGTAGACGGACCCGGGCTCCGTGACGCGCGCGCCCTCGCCCAGCGACTGCTTGAAGAGACTTTCCGCCATCGGCGTGACGTACTCGTGCGAGAAGCGCACGTCGGCGACGGCGAAGAGCGCGTCGCCCGGCTTGACCGCCTCGACGCCGACCTCGCCGGCGCGGACGAAGGCGTGGCGCGCGACTATCTTCTCGACGATGTTCATCGGCCTCGCGCCCGTTTCGAGCGCGGGCGGCGTGACCTCGCCCGCGAGCCGCGCCTTGTTGTAGTTGAAGAGGCCGCCGTACTCGACGATCTGCCGCGAGATGGGGTCGAGCCCGCGCGTGAACTCCGCGAGCGGTATCTCCTCGCCCCGCCTTATCCGCTCGACCAGCCCGAAGTCGGTCGAGGTCAGGAGCCCTATGTTCTGGCAGTTCTGCCCGTAAATCTTCTCGATGGTCTTCGCGATGACGAGCCGGAGCCCGGCCGCCTTCTCGGCGAACGGCGCGGTCTCGCGCGAAGAACCGCACCCCTTCGACAGCCCCGAGACGACGACGCCGAACCCGCCGTTTCTAACCTCGTCCTTCTTCACCGCGCCCTCGCGCATGCCGACGTAGACGTACTCGCCCAGCGTCTCGTCGTAATAGAAACAGACCCAGCCGGGCGTGATCTCGTCCGTCGAGATGTTGTTCATCAGCGGCCGCGCCGGGTCGAACTCAAGTTCGTCTCCCGCCTCCAACTGCGCGCGGACGAGCGACACGTCCTCGGTCAGAAACAGCACGCGCCCGTCGAACTTCAAACGCTCCGGCCGCCTCGTCGTCTTCTCAACGCTCATCTCAAACTCCTCTGAAACTTTGCTAATTATCTGATGATTTCCGAATGGTTGATTATAAACGACGGGCGCGGAAAGTCGCACCCGCCGCGCCGCCGCGCGCGCGAAGGCCGTTGCCTTCGCGCGCGGGCCGGGGCATCATAGGCGCGTCGCGGGGCGACTTTGAGGAGAAAGGCCGGCGGGACGATGAGACATCAAGACACTTCGGTTCACGTGATTTACCTGAGGCCGGACGGGATGATTATCTCCAAGAGGCCGTATTCCGGCTGGCGCGAGATTCAGGACGAGTACGCGGACTACATGACCTCGCTGGGGCCGTACACGGAGGAGGGCCTGCTCGACTTCTTCGAGCAGCAGTACGGCCTCGACGAGGCGCGCTGGGCGTTCTCCAGAGAGCGGATGCGGGAGTTCATGGCGTCGGACGAGACGCTCCTGGAGTCGCGCTGAGGCGGGCCGCACGCCACGCCCGAGAGTCTTCCCCGCCCTCCCGTTTGCGCCGCGCAGCCCGCCGCGGTATAAGAGCGACGCCGGAACCAACACACTGAAGAAAGTTCGCGCGAGACGTCGGCGGGGGCTCCCCGTCGACGGTGAACACAGGGAGGGAACAATGGCGGTCAAAGTAGCGGTCATCTATTACAGCTCGACGGGGACGACCTACAGGCTGGCGCGCGCCGTCGCGGAGGGCGCGGAAGGCACGGGCGCGGAGGTGCGCCTGCGCAAGGTGAAGGAACTCGCGCCCGAGGAGGCCATCGCGTCGAACGAGGGCTGGAGCGAGCACAGGCGCGAGGCGGAGGACGTCGCGGAGGCGACGCTCGACGACCTGACGTGGGCCGACGCCCTCGTCTTCGGCACGCCGACGCGCTACGGCCTGCCGGCGGCGCAGCTCAAGCAGTTCATCGACACGACGGGGCCGCTCTGGGCCACGGGCAAGCTCGTCAACAAGGTCGTCTCCTCGTTCACCAGCGCGGCCACCGCGCACGGCGGCCAGGAGTCCACCATCCTCGCGCTCAACAACACCTTCTACCATTGGGGCTCGATCATCGTCGGCCCCGGCTACGCCGACCCCATCCAGTTCCAGTCCGGCAACCCCTACGGCGTCTCCTTCAAGAGCGACAACGGGCAGACGCGCCCCGACGAGGTGACGCTCGACGCCGCCCGCTTCCAGGGCCGCCGCGTGGCCGAGGTCGCCGCGCAGTTCGCCGCCGGACGCCCGCAATAAGCGCCGCGGACGATTTCAACCTTTAACCGCAGGGGGACGGAGACACGGCTTTTTAAGTCCGGCCGTGTCCCCGTCCCTCCGCGGTTAAAAGAACTCACGGAGGAGTTTTCCACAAAACGGGGATGAATTTTCCACCTGTGGAAATCGCCTGTGGATGAACTTTTCAGATGTCTCGAAAAGCCCGAA
>DASVSK010000345.1:0-4649 GCA_036388135.1 Pyrinomonadaceae bacterium
CGCGCGTGCGAGACGGCGGGCTCGCCCGTCAGGGGTTCGAGCGAGGTGGTCTCGAAGAGCACGTCGCACCGCGCGGCCGCGAGCCACGCTTTGACGTCGGAGGGCGCGGGCGAGGCGCGCTGCGCGAGTCGCCCCGACGCCGGCTCCGACAGAAGCTCTTCAACCGTGAAGCCCTCGGGCGCGGCGAGCCAACCCATGCGCCGCGTCGCCACGCCCGTCACACGCCATCCTATGCGGAACTGCTCGCGCAACTCGTCCTCCTTCTCCGCGAGCAGGCGCACGAGCGCGCGGCCGACGTTGCCGAAGCCGAGCAGGCACAGGTTGAAAATTTTCATGTTGCTTTTACGTCCGCGTTGCGCGATGCTCTCGGTCACACCGTTTCCCAAAAACTTTTACCACGCGAAGAGAGGCTGAAACCAACATGGCTCGAAAAGGGCGGGGCGATGGCCGGGCGTTAGGCCGTCGGGAGTTCGTGCGCGTGGGCGCGGTCGGCGGGCTCGGGGCGGCGCTGGCCGGCGCTGGGCTGCTCGGCGGCGCGGCCGCGCGCACGCCGGCGTCGCCGGCCGGCGAGCCGCAGGGCGGCAGGTTCGACTGGGAGGAGCTGACCGTCCGCGACGCGCAGGCGGCGATGGCCGCCGGGCGCGTCTCTTCGCGGCGGCTGACGGAGATGTACCTCGAACGCATAGAGCGCATCGACCGACGCGGGGCCTCGCTCAACTCCGTCATCGAGACGAACCCTGACGCCGTCGCAATCGCCGAGTCGCTCGACCGCGAGCGCAAGGCCGGGCGCGTGCGCGGGCCGCTCCACGGCGTCCCCGTTCTCGTCAAGGACAACATCGACACGGCCGACCGGATGGAGACGACCGCGGGCTCGCTCGCGCTCGTCGGCGCGAGGCCGCAGCGCGACGCCTTCGTCGTCGAGCGCCTGCGCGCGGCCGGCGCGGTCATCGTCGGCAAGACGAACCTGAGCGAGTGGGCCAACTTCCGCTCGACGCACTCTTCGAGCGGATGGAGCGGGCACGGCGGGCAGACCAGGAACCCTTACGCGCTCGACCGCAACCCGTGCGGCTCAAGCTCGGGCTCGGGCGCGGCCGTCTCGGCCAACCTCGCCGTGGTCGGCGTCGGCACGGAGACCGACGGCTCCATCGTCTGCCCCGCGGGCGCGTGCGGCATCGTCGGCATCAAGCCGACGCTCGGGCTCGTCAGCCGCTCCGGCATCATCCCCATCTCGCACAGCCAGGACACCGCCGGTCCGATGGCGCGCACGGTCGCCGACGCCGCCGCGCTGCTCAACGTCCTGACGGGCCCCGACCCGCGCGACCCCGTCACGCGCGACGCCGCGCGGCCCCCGGACTTCACGCAGTCGCTCGACCCCGCGGGCTTGCGCGGCGCGCGCATAGGCGTAGCGCGGAAGTTCTTTGGCTTCAACGACCGCGTCGACAGGCTGATGGCCGACGCCATCGACCTCTTGAAGCGCGAGGGCGCGGTCGTCGTCGACCCGGCCGACGTGCCCACGCACGGCAAGTTCGACGCCGCCGAGTTCGAGGTGCTGCTCTACGAGTTCAAGGCGGACCTCAACAAGCACCTCGCCGGCCTGCCGCCGGGCGAGCACCCGCGCACGCTCAAGGCGCTCATCGAGTTCAACGAAAAGAACCGCGAGCGCGAGATGCCCTACTTCGGCCAGGAGCTTTTCGTCCGCGCCGAGGCCAAGGGGCCGCTCACGGACGCCGCCTACCTCAAGGCCCTGCGTTCGAGCAAGGCGCTCTCGCGGGCGCAGGGCATCGACGCGGTGATGGTCAAACACAGGCTCGACGCGCTCGTCGCGCCGACGGGCGGGCCGGCGTGGACGACCGACCTCGTCAACGGCGACCACTTCACGGGCGGGAGTTCGAGCCCCGCGGCGGTCGCCGGTTACCCGAACGTGCAGGTGCCGGCCGGCTACGTCTACGGCCTCCCCGTCGGCATCTCCTTCTTCGGCCGCGCCTTCACCGACGCAAAACTCATCCGCCTCGCCTACGCCTACGAGCAGGCGACGCGCCACCGCCAGCCGCCGCGCCTTCTCCCCGCGGCCGACCTCCGCGCGTAAAGCCCGAAAGGTTCCCACGGTTCGCGCCCACGTCTTGAATTCATAGTCCGCGCCGCCGCCTTAACTTCAAAGACGACGGCGCGGATTAAACATCTCCGCCGCCCCTTCTCCCTGCCCCCGTTGAAAATTTTCCGGCCGGGTCAGGCCGTACGGCCCGCCTTTTGCAATAGAACCAGTGACAGCAATTTTACGGACGCGAAAACCGTACTGTCTGAGAGACGAAATCCCCGGCCGCGCGCGGGCGACGGCGACGTAAAACAAGGGATTTCGTCGCGACTTTCACTTAATCACCATAAAGGGGAGAACTTTACATGGCGGAAACGACAGGTTCATCGACGGGACGTTCGAGGATGGTTACCGGACTGTTTAGAGACAGGGAGAGCGCCGAGCGCGCCTACGGCTCGGTCAGCGGCCGCGGGTACAGCAATGATGACGTCAACTTATTGATGTCGGACGAGACGCGCGACAAGCACTTCACGTCCAGCGAAGGCAAGGAGACGGAGTTGGGCAACAAGGCGCTCGAAGGCGCGGGCACGGGCGCGGCCATCGGCGGCACCGTCGGCGCGACGCTGGCGGCCATCGCCGCCATCGGCACGACGCTGGCGCTTCCCGGCCTCGGCCTCCTCGTCGCCGGCCCCATCGCGGCGGGTCTCGCGGGCGCGGGCGCGGGCGGCGCGACGGGCGGCATCATCGGCGCGCTCGTCGGCGCGGGCATCCCCGAGGAGCGCGTCAAGCACTACGAGAAGGGGATCAAGGAGGGCGGCATCCTGATGGGCGTCACGCCCCGCTCGGACGAGGACGCGGAGTACTTCGAGAAGGAGTGGAAGGGTCACCGCGGCGAAGAGGTCTACCGCTAGACCGCGCCGTCGGACACGGCCTTAACAGTCGGGAGGAATGATGCGACGGACACTAACTTTAATCTGCCTGCTCGGGGTCGCGGCGTGGGGCGCGGCGTGCGGCGGCGGCGACGCGAACACCAACGCGAACGCCGGCAACGGTAACGCCACGCGCAACGGCGTGGTCGACACCAACGCCAACACACCCAGGAACGCCAACAGCGCCCCGTCCAACGTGGGCGTGTTGACCAACGACAACGGCAACAAGAACACGGACGGCGTCAGTTCGATGAACGGCAACAACGCGAACCGCAACGCCAACGGCAACGGCAACCGTAACGCCAACGGCAACGCGAATCGCAACGCGAACCGCTAGACGCCGGGCGTGTCTAAAACAGCCGACGGAGGGCGCGCGACGTTTTTACGAACGCCGCGCGCCCTTCCTTTTATTCCCGCGAAAAGGAGGCCGCCCGCGCCGCCCGGGGCCGCGGGCGCGGGCGGGTTTCGGAGGGGCGTTTTGCGGCCATGCGTTTCGGCGTGCGTGCGGGTATAATTGCGGTTTCGTGCCCCCGACCAATTTACGCCCGTGGGAGTTCTGTTTACCGGAATGATTAACTTCGAGACCTCGCCGGAGCGTTACCGGCACTGGAAGCTTGAGACCGACGGCGCAGTCGCCACGCTCTCGATGGACGTGGCGGAGGACGAGACGCTCGCCGACGGCTACAAGCTCAAGCTCAACTCGTACGACCTCGGCGTCGACATCGAGCTGTCCGACGCCGTCGAGCGGCTGCGCTTCGAGCACCCGGAGGTGCGCGTCGTCGTCGTCCGCAGCCTCAAGCCGCGCATCTTCTGCGCCGGGGCGAACATCTACATGCTCGGCACCTCGGCGCACGGCTTCAAGGTCAACTTCTGCAAGTACACCAACGAGACGCGCTGCTCCATCGAGGACGCGTCGGCGCACTCGGGTCAGCGCTACGTCGCCGCCCTGAACGGCACGGCCTCGGGCGGCGGCTACGAGCTGGCAATCGCCTGCGACGAAATCTACCTCGTCGACGACGGCAACTCGGCCGTCTCGCTCCCCGAGGTGCCGCTCCTGGGCGTGCTGCCCGGCACGGGCGGGCTGACGCGCCTCGTCGACAAGCGCAAGGTGCGCCGCGACCGCGCCGACGTCTTCTCGACGCTGGCCGAGGGCCTGAAGGCGAAGCGCGCGCAGGAGTGGGGGCTCATCGACGGCCACTTCCCGACGAGCAAGTTTCAGGAGGGCGTCGATGCGCGCGTCGGCGAGATTCTCAAGGAGTCGGAAGGCCGCGAGGCCGGCCCCGGCATCAGGCTCAACCCGCTCGACGTCGAGGCGAGTGAGGCGGGGCGCGAGTACGGCCACGTCTCGCTCAAGGTCGACCGCGAGGGGCGACACGCCGAGCTGACGGTGCGCGGGCCGGGGGCCGGGCTGCCGACGGGCGTCGAGGAGATTCAGAAGCTCGGCGACTCCTACTGGCCGCTGCGCGCCTACCGCGAGCTGAGCGACGCGCTGCTGCACCTGCGCATGAACGAGCCGGAGGTCGGGCTCGTCCTGCTCCGCACCGAGGGCGAGATCGACGACGTGCTGGCGCTGGACAAGACCCTCGTCGAGAACCGGGACCACTGGCTCGTCCGCGAGATCATCCTGCACATGGCGAGGGTGCTGCGCCGGCTGGACCTGACCGCCAAGAGCTTCTTCGCGCTGGCCG
>DASVSK010000346.1:0-2864 GCA_036388135.1 Pyrinomonadaceae bacterium
TCGCGCGGCTCGCGTGGGGGCGGGCCCCCGCCCGGTCGGTGCGGCTGCGCGGGGCGCGGCGACGGCGGCGGCGGCGCGCTCTCGCGTCGCTCGCTCACCTGGTTGGGCATCGGCTCGCGCCCCTTGACCTCGGCCAGCGTCGGCCGTATCAGCTTGCGATTTACCATTATCTCTTCACCTCCAACGGTGCCGGAAAACTTGCATTAAAACGGGCGCTCGCGCCGCCCGGGGGCGACAGGATTGAATAGAAGTCGATACACGGCCGCATCGGCCAGCGTGTCGGCGTTCACACATTCTGCGGTCTGAAATAGACAGACGAGAAACGGTCTTTACCCGTGGTTGATTTCAATCCTGTCAGGGTTTGCGCGTCATGCTACACAAACAAAGGGGAAAAGGCAAACCGCGACACGGAAGGCGGAAGGCGACAGGCGGGGGGTGAAAGTCACGACGCCTCTCTTCATCTTTTCCCTCTCACCTTTCGCCCTCCGCCTCCGCGGACGGGGCTGGCGCGCAGGCTCTAACTCGAATACAATGTGCGCTCAATCCAGAAGCGCGCGCCGCACTCGGGGCGCGGCGACCCCAACCAGAGAATGAAGCTCGACGGCCGGACGTGCGCGCGCGTGCGCGACGGCCCCGCAACCCTCTTCGAGGAGCCTTATGAAGAAAACTTACCCGCTCGCTCTTCTCGCACTGCTCGTCTTTTCGTCGGCCGCGCTGGCGAAGGAGGCGCGGCTCATACGTTACCCGCATTACCACGAGGGGCGCGTCGCCTTCAGCTACCTCGGCGACGTCTGGGTGGGCGGCGAGGACGGCCGCAACGTCCAGCGCCTCACGGTCAACCGCGCGCGCGACGTCTACCCGCGGTTCTCGCCCGACGGCAAGTGGATCGCCTTCTCCTCCGACCGCAACGGGAACCTCGACGTCTACCTCATCCCGTCGGCCGGCGGGACGGTCAAGCAGCTCACCTCGCACTCGGCCGACGACACCGTGCTCAACTGGTCGCCCGACGGCCGCTCGGTGCTCTTCTCATCCAACCGCGGCGAGGGCTTCCTGCCCGTCCTCTACAACGTGAGCGTGGATGGCGGGATGCCCGTGAGCGCGGGCGCGGACTCGGGCGTGCAGGCGTCCTACTCGCCCGACGGACGCCGCCTCGCCTACAACCAGAAGTCGCAGGCCTACTGGCGCAAGTTCTACCGCGGCTCCTACCAGTCGGACGTGATGGTCGCCGACGTCGCCGCGAAGAAGTTCACGAACCTGACAGACTTCGAGGGGATGGACTCCTGGCCGATGTGGGCGCGCGACGGCCACATCTACTTCGTCAGCGACCGCGAGGGCAACGGCCTGACCAACGTCTGGCGCACCCCCGAGGCGGGCGGCAAGGCCGAGCGCGTCACCTCCTTCAAGTCGGGCGACGTGCGCTGGCCCTCGATCAGCGCCGACGGCAAGACCATCGTCTTCGAGCACGACTTCCAGATCGCCAAGCTCGACCTCGCGAGCAAACGCGTCACGCCGCTCCGGTTCGACATCGCCGCCGAGACGGGCGAGAACCTCAACGAGGTGCGCAGCTTCAGCTCCGAGGTCGACGACTACGACCTCGCGCCCAACTCGCGCCGCATCGTGCTCTCCGTCCACGGCGAGGTCTTCACCGCGCCGGTCGAGGAGGGCGACCTGCGGCAGATCACCGACAGCCCCTGGCGCGACCGCGACGTGACCTACTCGCCCGACGGCAAGTGGATCGCCTACGTCTCCGACCGCAGCGGCCGCGAGGAGCTTTACGTCTCGGCCGTCGACGGCGCGGGCGAGCCGCAGAAGCTGACCGACCTCGACGCGCTCAAGACCGCCCACAGGTGGTCGCCCGACTCGGCGCAGATAGCCTACACGTCGTCGGACGGGAAGCTGCGCGTGATAAACGTCGCCTCGAAAGAGGCGAAGGAGCTGAGCGCCTCGCGCTACGGCAACATCGGCACGCCCGCCTGGTCGCCCGACGGCAAGTGGGTAGCCTTCTCCAGGCCCGACGTCTCGCGCACGACGGACATCTACCTCGTCCCCTCGGCGGGCGGCGAGGAGAAGAAGGTCACCTTCGACTCGTTCAGCGAGGCGAACCCGCGCTTCTCGCCCGACGGCCGCAAGCTCTACTTCGCGCGCAACGAGAGCACGCAGACGGGGCAGGCCGCCGGGACGCCCTCGATCCAGCTCTTCGCCGTCACGCTCGAACGGCTTGAGCGCGACCCCGACGACCCCGAGGAGCGCGCCGAGGCCGAGGCCGCGCAGGCCGAGCAGCAGCAGCAGCCGACGCCTCCGGGCGAGGGCGGCGCGCCCGGCGCGGGCGGCATGCGCCGGCAGGCGGGCGCGCCGCGCACGCCGCCGCGGCCCGTCAACATCGACTGGGCCGGGCTCAAGCGGCGCACCCGCCAGTTGACGCGGATGCCCTTCCCCGTCACGGGCTTCAACGTCTCGCCCGACGGCCGGACTATCGTCTTCTCGACGTTCGAGCTGGCGGGGCAGGCCAACATCCCCGTCATCTACTCAGTGCAGGAGGACGGCCGCCGCATGACGCGCGTCACGGCGGGCGCGCCTCCGGCCGCGGCCGGCGGCGAGGGCGGCCCGCCTCAGGGCGGCGGCGGCTTCGGCGGCGGCGTCTCGAACCTCAACGTCTCGCGCGACGGCCGCACGCTCTTCTTCCAGGAGGGCGACTTCGTCTACTCGGTCGCGATGCCGCCGCCCGCGCCGGCCGGCGGCTCTTCGGCGGCCGCGACGCCGGCGCCCGGGCCTTCCGGGGGCGCGCCGCGCCGCCGCGTCAACTTCGTCGCCAAGGTCAGGATCGACCGCCCGGCCGAGTGGGCCGAGATGTTCGACGACGCCTG
>DASVSK010000347.1:0-4369 GCA_036388135.1 Pyrinomonadaceae bacterium
CCGTCGTCATACTCGGCGGCATCGTCACCTCCACGTTCCTCAACATGATCGTCATCCCGGCCCTCTACCTGAAGTACGGGCGCGCCGAGGCGCACGCGCCGTCACGCGACTACCCGGGCGGGCGGGAGCTCGCCCCCGCGGGCGATTAAATGAAGGGGGTTGCGGCCGTAATGCTCCTACCGCACCCCGCTCACCTGCTGTTTGACGTCGGCCTGTTCGTATTCATGTTCGTGGGCGCGAACCTGATCCACGCACGGCCGGCCAGAGCGATTCGCCCTCCCCCTCCTTCTTTTCCTTTTCCAGGGTCTCGCGCCAGCCTTTGCCCGGCTTCGACTCGAGCGACCTGACGTGCATCAGCATTGTGCCGCAGCGCGGGCAGGGGTCGTCTTTGCGCCACGCGCGGTTCAGGCAGTCCAAGCAGACGTATGGCGGTGTGATGTTGTCCACAGTAAATGAATGTACACCCCCCTCGACACCTTTCTCGTTCGTGCTGATCACCCTTTACGGGTATAGGGTTACGTGAGAATAAACCCCGGAGGGATATTTGATTAGGTGCGAATAAATCAACTTATTTCGACGCGGTGTGGGACGTGAAGCGAGAACCGGCCCGGCCGACGGGAAGCCATGGCCGGGAGACTCGGCTACTGCCGTCCTGATTTACACTCGCCCTCGTGAGGTGAAACGGGTATATTGCTGCCCGTTCGTCACATACCGACCGGGGGTATCCCTCAAACTATGCCGTTCACACGTAATGCCCGATTACTGTTGCTCCTCGCGGCGGCCGTCCTTTCCGGATGCGGCCGCGGCGACGGCGGTGCCTCGCGCTCTGAGGCGACGCCGGCCGGCCCGTCCCCCGCGGGCCCGGCGCTGGTGATAACCGAAAGCGAGTCCCCGTCGGGGCCCGACACCCGCGAGCCGGAACTGTTCGTGACGGCCGACGGCAGGGTGATATTGAGCTGGGTCGAGAAGACGGGTGAGAAGCGGCACGCGCTGCGGTTCGCCGTGCGCGACGCCGCGGGGTGGTCGGAGCCGGGCACGGCCGCCGAGGGGGAGAACTGGTTCGTCAACTGGGCCGACTTCCCCTCGGTCGTGGCGCTCGCCGACGGGTCGCTCGCCGCGCATTGGCTCGTCAAGAGCGGCCCGAGCACGTACGCCTACGACGTTAACATCTCGCGCTCGAAGGACGGCGGGAAGACCTGGTCCCGCCCCGTCGTCCCGCACACGGACGGGACGAAGACCGAGCACGGCTTCGTCTCGCTGCTGCCGCTCGCGGACGGCCGTCTCGGCGCGGTGTGGGTGGACGGAAGGGCGACCAAAGACGTCAAGCAGGGGCACGAGGAAGAGGGGCCGCTCCCCGTGAGTATGCAACTCCGCTACGCGGCCCTGGGCGCCGACGGCAAGCTCTCCGACGAGGCCGTGCTCGACGAGCGCATCTGCGAGTGCTGCCAGACCTCGGCCGTGATGACCTCCGAGGGTCCCATCGCCGCCTACCGGGATCGCTCCGACCAAGAGGTGCGCGACATCCACTTTGTGCGGCGTCAGGCCGCCGGCTGGAGCGCGCCTCGCCCCGTCCACGCCGACAACTGGCAGATCAACGCCTGCCCCGTCAACGGACCCTCGGTCTCGGCCGACGGCCGGCGCGTGGCGCTCGCCTGGTACACGGGCGAGGGCGAGACGGCGAAAGTACAGGTGGCGTTCTCGTCGGACGCGGGGGCCACGTTCGGCCCTGCCACGCGGGTGGACGATGGCGGGACCCTCGGCCGCGTCGACGTCGTGCTGCTGGCGGACGGCTCGGCGCTCGTCTGCTGGATGTCGGGCGGCCCCGAAGGCGGCGCCAACAAGGTGAGGCGCGTCGCCGCCGACGGCGCGCTCGGCCCTGTCGCGGTCATCAGTAGCACGGACGTCTCGCGCTCGAGCGGCTTCCCACGCATGGCCCGGCAGGGCGACACCGTCCACTTCGCCTGGACTCAGTTCGGCAAGCCCCCGCAGGTCCGCACGGCGACGGCCGACGTCAGCGCCTTCAGGTGAAATTGACGGGGGAAGCTCAGTTGACGCGCAGCGTCGCCTTGTTGCTCTCGACGCCGCGGACGGTGACGGAGACGGACACGTCGCCCGCACCGGCGAGTTCGGGCGGGAGTCGGACCGTCACCTGCTCCAGCCAGCTCAGGTTCTTCGCGCCGCCGACGGCCTCTACGGGGAGGTCGTAGGCGCGCTGCTGCGCGTCCAGGGCGCGCGCCGTGACGAAGCCGGCCTCACCGGGCGCGTCGAGCCTGACACCGACGAGGAGGAGCGTGACGCGCGTCAGGCCGTCGGCGGCGAGGTTGCGCTCGTAGGGCGTGTTGACGACGAAGGGCTCGGCGGTCAGCGCGACCGAGTCGAAGGCGGCTCCGCGGCCCGTCAGTGAGTTCGTGAGGAGCAGCGGCGCCGGCGGCTCGTTGCCGGCGCGGCGCTGGCCGTAGGTGAGGTTGTCGAGGCCGGCGGGCGGGGTCGGCTCGGGCGCGTCGAGCGTGACGACCAGCCACGCGATGTGGGCGTCGGAGACGAAGCCGACGAAGTTCGAGCCGTCCCCCTGAGTCATCAACACCTTCTCGCCCGTCGAGGTCATGACCTCCATCGGGCGCGCGAACTGGTCGCAGCCGACGGCGGTCGTCCCCGGCGGCAGGTCGATGCGGAGGTAGGTAATCTCGGGCACGCCGACGGAGACCAGCACCTTGCCCGGCACGCCCGGCCACGTGCTGACTCTGGCCCCGAAACCCGCGACACCGAAGTGCAGCCCGTCAATGGTGTCGCGCCACCAATCGAACGGGCCCACCGACTCGAAGTCCAGTGTGTGCAGGTTCTTCGAGGCGGCCTCGAAGGCCGCGCGGTCTCGGTAGACCGTCGCGCCGGCGCTCGACGCCGAGAAGAGGCAGAGCAGGGAGAGGGAGACGAAAGACAGGCCGCGTTTAGCCGCGAGGGGCATGGCCGTTACCTCCTGTAGGGCAGCAAATTTACGCCATCCCCGGCGCCGCCGCAAAAATTTCCCCTTCGAGACGCCCGATGGCGACCCTAGACTTGAGCGCATTCAGGTGAAGCCGCGCCGGTGTCGAGAGGGCGACGGCTCATAAGATAAATGCCCGACTGACAGGGCGAGAGGGGGCGGGCTTCATAAGAGCCCAACCCCCTCTTTTTCGCGCCCGATTAAAATGTCGCTTGACTCCGTACTCGAGTACAGGGATTAACATTCTTCGTATCGGGCCGAATCGGCGGCGGCCGTCGGGCCGGGGGCGTGATTCATTCGAAGACCGGCATGAATGTCGTCCGGGCGGCTGCGCGGATTCGCCCGCCCGGGCGGCTCGATCACCCCCGGGCGGCATCCAATTCCGGCATGCGCGCGGATACCCTGTTGACGTATCTGTGCGGGTGCGTATGGACAAGGGGCTGGGGCGTGTGATAATTAACCTGCTATCGCAACAACTGTACTAAAGAACGTGGCGCGAAGGCTGATCAATCTTTCCGTTGTCTTTGCCCTTGTGATGGGCTGCTGGGGCGGCGTGCTCGCCGCCGCGGCCTGCCCCCACCTGGAGTGCGAGACGGCCGCGGCGGCGCCCGAGGGCGGGGCCGGCCACGACCACGGCGCGGTAGCTTCCGAAGACCACTCGTCCCACCCCGCCGAACACGGCGGTCATCCGGCGGAGGCGCCGGCCAGAGACGTAAGTCCGGCCGGTCAGCCGGGACTTGCGGACGTGCGCCCCGGGGGCCACACACCCGGTTGCACCCACTGCGTCGGCATGCCCGAGGCGCCGCCATCGCCTAGCTTCGAGGCCCAGGCTAATTCCGTCAGGAAGGGTGCGGAGTCCGCCGCCCCGACCGCCACCCCGCGCGTCGAAGCGCCGGCCGCCGTCATCCTCCGTGAGATCACGCCCGCGCAGCACGCCCCGCCCCACGGGGTCGTCAGACATCTCCTGCTCAGCGTATTCCGCATTTAGACCCGCCCGCGCGGGTCGCGGCCGAAGTGTGCCGTCGCCCCGCCTCCGCACCTTCATCTCTAAATAAAACCGCTTTCGAGTAGCCACGCCGCGGCTCGCCCTTATTGGGGCGCAAACGCGCGGGCCCGCTTTCGTTACCACTGGGGAGGACTCTCATGAACCGATCTCGGCGCATCACTGCGCTGGCCCGCCTGATTTCCGCCGCGTTACTCGCCGCGTCCCTGCTCGCCCCGGCGGCGCTGGCGCAGCACGAGGGGCACACCATGCCCGCGCCGGCCCCAAAACCGAGCGCCAGGAAGCCGGCCAGGAGGCAGACGCAAAGAAGGGCGCCCGCGCGCAGGGCCACGCCCAGGAGGGCCACGCGCAGGACGGCCCGCCCGGCGGCGGCGCGACCCGCCCGG
>DASVSK010000348.1:0-3304 GCA_036388135.1 Pyrinomonadaceae bacterium
ACAGTAGACAGTAGACAGTAGTCAGTAGAAAAACCTTCGTTAGTGAATCGTCCGCTTGTCAGCGTCAACATCCGGTAAGCGGAGCCTACTGACTACTGTCTACTGTCTACTGTCTACTTCCTACTGTCTACTTCCCCTCAAATGTGTCGGCGGCCCTTGAGAATCTTGACGAAGGAGCCGGAGCGCAGCTCTTCGACCGTCAGGCCGCTCAGGCGCGTGGCCTCGTCCTCGGAGAGCGCGCCGCAGTTGACGGCGCGGAGGAAGTAGTTGAGGAGGCCCTGCCCCGTCGCCGCGTCGTCGAAGACGTCGCCGACGAGCGTGGCGCGCGCGGCCTTCTCGACGAAGTTGCTCAGGCGCTCCGAGGCGGGCCCGAGGCTTTCGAGGAAGAAGGTGTAGACGGCCGCGTAGCGCGTCGGCAGTTGCGCCGGGTGCAGGTCCCAGCCCTGGTAGAAGGCGTTGGTGAGCGAGTGCTGGATGTGCTCGTAGTGGAGACGCCACGCGCGGTGGACGGTGCGCAGGTTCTCCGCCTCCTGCTCGGGCGTGAGCGGGCTGCCTTCGGCGGCGCGGTGCGCGGGGACGGGCATGATGTTGGTCGCCCCGTCGGAGAGCCAGACGCCGGTGCCGCCCAGCGCGACCTGCATCGCGTGGCGCGCGTAGTCGCACGCCGGGTGCGTCATGTGCTGGTGCGCGGCCGTGATCTGGCAACTCGCCGTGTAGTCGTAGGTGCCGAAGTGCGCGGCGACGCAGCGCCCCCGGGCGGCCGCGACGAGCAGGGGGAGCGCGCACCCGCCGCGGTGGTCGATGATGGACTGCGTCGTCTCGACCATCAGCTCCATCTTCAGCGACCCCGCGGCGAGCCCCGACTCGCGCTCGAACAGGTCGAAGAGGTCGGCGAGCGCCGCGACCTGCTCTGGCACGGTGACCTTCGGCAGCGTGACGACGAAGTTCTCGGGGAGGCGGCCGCCCGAGCCCGCGAGCAGGGACGAGAGGAAGACGTCGAGCGTGCGCGACGAGCGCGCGTACAGCTCCTCCGTGAAGGTCTTGATGCGGATGCCGATGAAGGGCGGGAGCGTGGCCGACTCCATCCCGGCGGCGACCTCCGCGGCGGCCGACGCGGCGTGCCCGTCCTCCTCGGCGTCGGGGCGGTTGCCGTAGCCGTCCTCGAAGTCGATGCGGAAGTCCTCGACGGGCTCGCGCCCGAGCTTCTCGACGACGCGCGTGTAGACCTTGTGGGCGAGCCACACGCCGGGGCGTTCGGCGCGGAAGCCGGCCTCGTCGCGCTCGATGGCCGCGCGCACCGCCGTGTCGTCCGCGACCGAGTCGGGCAGCTCGTCCGAGCCGGGCAGCTCCAGCGCGCGCGCGAAGGCCGCGAAGTTCGGCGCGTAGGCGTCGAGCGCGCGGCGCGCGAGCGCGCCGAGGCGCGGCGTCGTGTCGGACTTGAAGAGGTGCGCGCCGCCGTAGACCGTGTGGACGGGCTGTCGCCGGAACGACTCGCCGGGGTAGCGCGCGGCGAACTCGCGGTTGGCCTCACTCAGGCGGGCGGAAATCTCCCGCGTCGCGTCTGTCGTCAGCGTCGTCTTCATCTCTCTCCTCTCATCTCTGGGACGCAGCATTCTAACGCAGCGCGCCGCGGCCGCGCGAGGCCGTCTTCCGGGTTGACTCGGCGGCGGGTTTGGCATATCGTCCCCGCGCCTAACCGGACGAATGCCTTAGCCCTCGCCCCGCGCACGGCCTTCCGCCCCCGCAACCTCTCGACCCTCAAACCCTCAACCCCCCTGACCCGAAGGAGACTGGAAGATGAATCTCACTTTAAAGACTCTGTTCCTGCTCGCGCTGTCGTGCTGCGCCCCCGCGGCCTACGCGCAGACGTACCGCATCGTCGGCACCGAGACCACGACCGTCGCGGGCGACCTGAAGAAGACCGTCACCACCGTCCAGGTGGGCGACCACCCGCTCGACCGTTTCCTCATCACGCGCGTCAGCAAGGACGTGCCGGCGCGCGCGCTCAAGACGCCGCTGCTGCTCCTGCCGCCGCTCGGCAGCGGCTTCCAGAACTACGAGGTCGGCGACGGCGGCGACTACAACAAGTCTTTCGCGGGCTTCTTCGCCCGGCGCAACTTCGACGTGTGGGGCTACTCGCAGCGCGTGCAGGGGCTCGCGGCCGGGGCGTGCGAGTCGGGCGCGGCCGACTGCTCGGCGATGGCCGGGTGGGGCTTGCAGGCCATCGTGAACGACGTCGCCTTCATCCGCGGGCAGATAGAGCTGGGGCGGCCGGGCGTGAAGCCGGTCGTCGGCGGGCTCTCGCTCGGCAGCATCGCCTCGGTCGCCGTCATCAACTCAAGCCCGCAGGACTACGCCGGGGCCGTCCTGCTCGACGGGACGCTCTACGACGGAGACCCCGCGGTGCGCGCCGTCAACGCGGGCTTCTGCTCGGCTTTTGAAGGCATGCTCGCCGGCGGCGTCTTCTACGACGGGCAGGGGACGCCGGGCTTCAAGCTGCTGAGCCGTCTCGCGGAGGTCGCCCCCGACGAGCCGACGCCGCTGCCCGGCTTCCCCGCTGGGTTCACCAACCACCGCGCGTGGGTCGCGGCGATGGCCGCGCCGCCGCTCACACCGACGACGCCCCGCCCCGGCTACTTCTTCCTCGCCGGGAGCGTCGCCGAGGACAGGTTCTTCTTCGCCGACGAGGCGCTGGTGCATGCCAGCATCGGCGGGTTCGTCGACTACGTGGCGACGCGCACCGTCCGCGACGTGAGCTGCGGGCTGGCGGGCGAGCGCACGTTCACCGACAACCTGGACGACTTCGCCGCGCCGGTCATCGTCTTCGCCGGGGGGCACGGTTTCGGAACCGGGATGCTCGACACGGCGCGGCTGCTCTCCTCGGCGGGCGTCACGATGAACTACAGGGAGGACTACGGCCACGTCGACCACGTCTTCTCGGCCCGCCACCTGCACGAAGTCGAGCACCCCGTCCTCGCGTGGCTCACGCGCGAAGTGAAGTAGGGGACGTCGAAGGATAAAGCTCACCGCCGGGACGCGGAGGCGCGCCCCGGGCGCGGCCGAACTTCAAGCCGCGCCCCCGCTCTCCGCCGTCAATTCCCCCCGAGTCCGGACGGCAGTATTGCCAAATGCGTCGACTTATGTTTTAAGTCTTCGTCATGCCTCCGCCCGACCTTTGCATCCGGGGACAACGTGTCATCACTCCCGACTCTGACGGCCCGGCCGCGGTTCACGTCAGCGGCGGGCGCATCGCCGCCGTCACCGCCTTCGACGAGGTACCCGCCGGGTGTCCCGTCGTCGAGGC
>DASVSK010000349.1:0-2955 GCA_036388135.1 Pyrinomonadaceae bacterium
CGCCCCTGCACGAGCAGCAGGTCGCCCTCGTGCAAGACCTCCTCGCCGCGCGGCGGCAGACGCCCCTGCGTCCCGCGGAGGATGCCGATGACCGTCAGGTCGAGCATCTCGCTGAGGTTGCCCTCCTCCAGCGTCTTCCCCGCCAGCGGCGAGCCCTCGACGATGACGACCTCCGAGATGTACTGGCGGATGCCGTACTGCTCCAGCAGCGACTGCTCGCCCCCGCGGCTCGGCAGCAGCCTCAGGCCCAGCAGCAGCATGTAGAGCATGCCGACGACGACGATGCCGATGCCGACCGGCGTCAGCTCGAACATCGTGAAGGGCTTGAGCAGCTCGGGGCTGACGCGGAAGCGCTCGACCAGCTCCTGGTTCTGGCCGAGCTTGGCGAGCGCGCCCGAGACGGCGAGGTTCGTCGAGGTGCCGATGAGCGTGCAGGTGCCGCCGAGGATGGCGCCGAAGGCCAGCGGCATCAGGAGCTTCGACGGCAGGACGCGCGCGCGCTGCGCGATGCCTAAGACGACGGGGACGAACATGGCCGTCGTCGTCGTGTTCTTCATCACCGAGGCGCAGCCCGCGGCGGTGAACATGACGAGCGTCGTGAGCTTGAACTCGTTGCCGCCCGCGATGCGGTGGAGGCGGCGGCCGACGAGGTCGACCACGCCCGTCTTGACGAGCCCCCCCGTCAGCACGAAGAGGCCCGCGATGGTGATGACGATGTCGTTGCCGAAGCCCGCGAACGCCTCCGAGACGTTGAGCGTCCCCGTCAGCACGAGCCCGATGACGAGCAGGATGGTGACGACGTCGATGGGAATCTTCTCGGTCGCGAAGAGCACGAGCGCGACAAGGAGCAGGACGAGTACGGTGGCGACGGGCTGTGTCATAGGATTCTTCCGAGGATTCTTCTGCTATAATCCGTCGACGGCCTGACAACTTGTCGAAACTGTGGTTTTTGATTCGCGCGTGGCGAATTTAAGGGCCAAACGCCGAACTTTGCAAGGGGGACGGGACACGATGGCGGGGCAGAGGGTGCTGGTCATAGAAGATCAGGAAGACCTGGCGGCGCTCTACGAGCAGGCGCTGCGCGGGGAGGGCTACGAGGTCTCGAAGGCTTACACCGGCGAGGAGGGCGTCGCCGTCTTCGAGGACGACGGGGCCGACGCGGTCGTCCTCGACATGACGCTCCCCGAGATGCACGGAGTCCAGACGCTCCAGTCCATCCGCGGCCTGAGCGCCAACGTCCCCGTCGTCGTCGTCACCGGCGAGACGAGCGACGAGACGCGGCGGCAGTGCGAGCGGCTCGGCGTGCTGGAGTACCTCTCGAAGCCGGCCGACTACCGCGACATCATGAACTCCATCCGCCGCGCGCTCTCCGACCCGAAGACGACGACCGAGGAGTATCAGGTCGTCACGCTCCGCCTCCCCTCGCGCATCGTCAAATGCCTGATGGGGCTCGACGAGAACATCGAGCGCGCCGTCGAGCTCATCTGCGAGGAGAAGTTCAAGCCCTGAGCCCGTGCGCGCCGACCTGAGCGCGGCTCCCGCCCGCCGCGCCGCCTTTGAATCCTCATCACCCCGCCCGCGGACAGACCCATTCTCTGTACGGCTGAGCCTATTCGCGGGCGGCGTCCGGTGATACAGTGCGCGCCCGCGGGCTGGAACACGCCCCCGATTCCGCCTGTCCTTAATACATATGGCGTCGAACCGCCCCGTCTTCAACCCGTTCAGGAGAAACCCCGTATGCGCTGCGCACTCACGACGCAGACCTCGCGCCCGGTTCGCAAGGCCCTCTTGCGCGCCGCCGCGTCCCTCGCGCTTCTGCTCGCCGCCTCCGCCCACGCGCTCGCGGCCAACCCCGTCCAGGCCGAGAACGCCAAGCCGGGCACGGCCGCCTGGCAGTTGTCCAGCCCGGCGACCGCGCGCGAGATAGAGGGATACGCCTCGGCGACGAGCGTCGGCCGCGGCGGGCAGATCACGCTCTTCGTCAACACGGCGGAGTCGGCCTACACGGTCGAGGTCTACCGCATGGGGTGGTACGGCGGCGCGGGCGCGCGTCTTGTACACGGCCCCGTCTCGCGCGCTGGCACGGCGCAGCCCACACCGACGCCCGACCCCGCGACGGGGCTCGTCGAGTGCCGCTGGACGAACGGCTACGTCCTCTCCGTCCCGAACAACACGGCCGACCCGACCGACTGGGCGAGCGGCGTCTACCTGGCGAAGCTCACGGCCGGGACGAGCGGCCGCCAGAGCTACATCATGTTCGTCGTGCGCGACGACGCGCGCCCCTCCGACTACCTCTTCCAGTCGAGCGTGACGACCTTCCAGGCGTACAACAACTGGGGCGGCAAGTCGCTCTACGAGACGGGCAGCACCTCGCGCGTGCCCGCGCGCAAGGTCTCCTTCAACCGCCCCTACGCCATCAGCCCGCACGCGCCCGCGGCCTACGGCGTCGGCGCGGGCGAGTTCCTGACCAACGTGCAGTCGGGCTATGACGCGCAGTCCGGGCTCTCCAACGCGGGCTGGGAGTACAACATGGTGCGCTGGCTCGAACGCGAGGGCTACGACGTGACCTACTGCACGAACCTCGACACGCACGCCAACCCGAACCTGCTCCGCACGCACAAAGCCTTCCTGTCGGTCGGGCACGACGAGTACTGGTCGTGGCAGATGCGCGCCAACGTCGAGGCGGCGCGCGACGCAGGCGTCGGCCTCGGCTTCTTCTCGGCCAACGTCTGCTACTGGCAGGTCCGCTTCGAGCCGAGCGCGGCCAACGGCGCGGCCGACCGCACGATGGCCGGCTACAAGACGCGCGCCCACGCCGAAGACCCCTTCGCCACGGACGGCGACCCGTCTAACGACCACCTCATCACGACCTACTGGCGCGAGAACAACACCAAGCCGCCCGAGGCCGCGCTGATCGGCGTGATGTACGCGGCCGACCCCGTCGACGCCGACGTC
>DASVSK010000350.1:0-1674 GCA_036388135.1 Pyrinomonadaceae bacterium
TATTTTCTCTACGCAGACAGTGCGCGGGGGCGGCCGAAAAATACACGCCGGCCTGTCGGGTTGCCGCCGGGACGCTGCAACGGGGCCCTTCGGAAGCCGCCCCGGGGTGCGCGGCCTTCGTCAGCTTCCGCGAATTTAACGGCGCGACACACACAGCCGCGGGGACGACCGCGCGAGACGCTTCGCCGACAGTGCGGGGCGACGTTGAGAGATGGGGAGGCGCTTCGGAGCGCGAAAAGGAGGCCGGAGTAGGATGGCCCGCCCGCGACCCCGGTTGCCCGCGGCGGCTTGAACTGTCACGAAGTTCTTAGCGGCACTGTCGAGCCGACGCCGCTGAAATGCGAAAGGGTCTGCGGCGCACTCTCGACGAGAGTGCGCCGCAGACCCTTTCGCGCGTGGCCGCGCGGGTCTTAGTGGCTGACGATCCAGTCGTAGAGCGGCTTCCAGACCAGCTCGCGCGCGTTGTCGGCGAGGAAGAGGTCGGAGTGGCCGTACTCGACGGGCCGCCCCTCGGGGCCGTAGAGCCTGACGACGTTCGAGCTGACGTCGGCGCTGCCGAGCCGGCCGAGCGTGTCGAGCCCGAACTCGCCGAAGCCGCCGCCCGCGCCGACGTAGTAGACGGGGACGTTAATCTCGGCGAGGTGGTCGTCGTACGGGAGCGAGTCGCCGCATATCACGCCGTCGGACTCGACCTGCTCGGTCGAGCTCTGGAACGGGGCGGCCGACTGGTAGACGTCGTAGAGGTAAGCCTCCGGGGTGAACTGCAACCCCGTGGGGAGACCCGACGCGTCGAACGTGCCCGCCTCAAGGTGGTAGGACGGGACGGGCGGGTACGGGGCGAAGAGCAGGTGCGTCGCCGTGCCGACGAGCAGCGCCGCCTGCCTGTTGTTGAGCCCCGTCATGCCCGGCATCGGCGAAGCGCCCGCCGGGTCCGTCGCCGCCAGCAGCCCGAAGGCGCGGACGCCGACGCCGAGCGGCGAGTGGTAGACGCCCGCCTGTAGCTGCTGCGAGCCGCCCGCGTAGCGCACGCACGCGGCCTCGCGCTGCTCCTCGTGCGCGGGGTCGAGCTTGAAGGCGATGTCGACGGGGATGAGCGCGTCGACCTGGCGCGACTGCTCGGGCAGCGCGGCCTCCGCGCTGGCGTAGGCGTAGGCGATGGCGCCGCCGCGGCTCCAGCCGAGGAGCGCCACGCGGCCGTCGCCGCCGCCCGTCGCGCCGCGCACGGCGCGCGCGACCGCGACGGCCGCCGCGATGTCGGACACGTGAGTCCCGAGGTTCCAGTCTTTCATGAACTGGAAGTCGGTGGCGTCGGCGGGCACCTGCGTCCAGCGGAGGTCGATGCCCCACACGTCGACGCCGCCCTGCGCGAGGTAGACGCCGACCGAACGCTCGCGCGCGACCTCGCCCGAGAGCGTGCTGCTCATGAACGCCTCGTCGAAGCCCCAGAGGTCGCCGTGAACCATGAAGACGGCGCGGCCGGCTTTGAAGGGCACGCCGTTGGCGCGCTCGCGCACGACGCGGTGGAGGCCGATGACGTCGTGCTCGCCGCCGCCGACCTTGAGCTGGAACGAGTACTCGAAGACGTCGGCGACGATGTGGCGGCGCTCGACGCGCTTGACGCCGCACGCGCCCCGCGCGAGCGACGACGCCTGCTTCGCGGCCGCGCAGGCGGCG
>DASVSK010000351.1:0-1773 GCA_036388135.1 Pyrinomonadaceae bacterium
CGGTCCGGGCTACGGCGGTCCGGGCTACGGCGGTCCGGGCTACGGCGGTCCTGGACATGGCGCCCCGCCGCCGTCGAAGAAGAGCCGCGGCCCGCTGGTCGCGCTGCTCGTCGCGCTCGGCGTCCTGCTCGTGGGCGGCGGCGTGCTCGCCGTGCTGCTGCTCACCCGCGACGACGGGGGCAGCACCGCCGCGCCGACGTCCACCCCGTCGTCCACGGCGTCGTCCACCTCGTCGTCGTCGCCGTCGTCGTCGGCCGCCCCGTCTGACGCCGAGAGCGAGTTCGCGCTCAGGCGCGACGCGGCGAGCGCGGCGCGCGCGGCGGCGCAGCCCCAGCAGCACGCGTCATACCAGCAGAGCCAGCCCCCGCAGCAGCAGCAGCAGGAGCACAACTTCCGCCACCACATCCCGCCCATCCGCCCCGACATCGCGCCGAAGAGCGACCGCTTCTTCGAGCGCACCATCCCGCACGCGACGGCCGTGCTGTTGAAAGAGTCGGGCGGGCCGCTCCACGTCAACGAGATTTACAACCGGCTGCTCGAAGGCGGCTTCCAGTTCACCGGCCAGAACCCGACCATCAGCATCGCCGTCTCGCTCAACCGCAACCGCCGCTTCCGCAAGGTCGCCCCCGGCACCTTCGACCTCACCATCCGCGACGCCGCGCAAGCCTCCTGAAGCGCCCCCTACCGGTTTCGCCGGGGGCCGGGGCACACCGGCCCGCCGCAGCGTGCGAGCGGTACGCTTCAACCTTCCTCTTTATCTCAACCCCGAAACGTTAAATTTCTACGCCTTCGCGCTCCGCGCTCAAGGCGGGCCGGTGTTCCCGCCCCGCAGCGTGGGCAAGCCGTGTCTTTGTGTCTCTGTGGTTAACTTGTGTTAAGTTCTCAGGAATTGCTCAGGACTGAAAAATGAGAGAGGGTTCATAAAGGCAGATGCGCGCGATGATTCTCGCCGCGGGCTACGGCACGCGGCTGTGGCCGCTGACGATTGACCGCACCAAACCGGCCATCCCTTTCATGGGGCGACCCCTCATCGGCTACGTCGCCGAGTACCTCGCGCGCTACGGGTTCGACGACATCGTCGTCAACCTCCACCACCAGCCGGAGTCCGTCCGCTCGGCGCTCGGCGGCGGCGGCGACTACGGCGTGCGCTTCCACTACGTCGAGGAGCCGGTCATCCTCGGCACCAGCGGCGCCGTCGGCAACGCGCGCGCCCTCCTCGACGGCGACGCCTTCGTCGTCATCAACGGCAAGCTCGCCACCGACATCGACCTCCGCGAGGCGCTCGAAACGCACAGGCGCACCGGCGCTCTCGCCACGCTCGTGCTGCGACCCAACGCCGCGCGCGAGCGCTACAGCACCGTCGAGGTCGCCGACGGACTCGTCAAAGGCTTCGGCGGCTACCCCCCGTCCGATAACGCCGGCGGCGCACACGGCGCTGCCCACGACGCGCCTCTGATGTTCACCGGCATCCAGATACTCGACCCGCGCGTCTTCGAGTACATCCCGCGCGGCGTCTTCTCGCATTCGGTGACCGACGTGTACGTCCCGGCCATCGCGCGCGGCGACCGCGTCGCGGCGCACGTCTCGGGCGGCTCCTGGTACGAGCTTTCGACCGTCCGCCGCTACCTTGAGACGAGCGTCGCCCTGATGGAGAGGGAAGGGCGCGACGTCGAAGTCGGGAAGGGCTCTGCAATCGAAGAGGGCGCGGGCGTGGCCGAGAGCGTGCTCTGGGAGGACGTGCGCGTCGCGGCGGGCGCGCGCGTCCGCCGCTCG
>DASVSK010000352.1:0-11305 GCA_036388135.1 Pyrinomonadaceae bacterium
GCTCGGTCGTGCGACCCATCGACCGCGCCGCCGTCTACTCAATCTCGACCGTGCCGACGCTGGCGCAGGGGCTGACGAACGACGTACCCCGCCTCGTCCGCACCATCGAACGCTTCGGCGCGCCCGACGGGGCGACCGCGCTCTTCGACACGGTCGCGGCGGCGGCCGACTACATGCGGCCGCTCGCGGGGCGCAAGGTGCTCGTCCTCGTCTCCGACGGGACGGACACCGTGAGCGACATCAACTTCGACGAGGCCGTCAACCGCGCGCTGCGCGCCGAGTGCCAGATTTACGTCGTGCAGACGCGGCAGGTCGAAGACCCGAACCTGCACGACCCCGTCTCCGAGCAGCGCATGTACCGCATCGCCGAGCAGACCGGCGGGGCCATCTTCGTCCCGCGGTCGGTCGAAGAGCTGGACGCGGTCTTCACGCAAATCTCGCTCGACCTCTCGCAGCAGTACCTCCTCAGCTACTACCCGCAGGACGAGCGGAAGGACAGGTACTTCCGCTTCATCAGCCTTCGGGTCAAGTCGCGCCCGGCGCTGCGCGTGCGCGCGCGCAAGGGCTTCTACCCGCAGTCCGCGCAGGGACAGCCGGGCGCGGGCGAAGGCTCCACACAGTTCTCCGGCTCGCTCGCGAACTCGAACCCGCCCGCGTACGTCGCCGCGACCACGACGCCGAACGAATCTGCGGCCTCGCACAGGAGACCCGCCGCGGAGCCGCGCGCTTCCGCCCCCGCGCGCGGCGCGTCCACGGCCGGGCGCGCGAAGCCCGGGCCGGACGGGCCCGACTTCGAGGAGGCCGCCACGCGGATGCAAGGCGCGGACGACTCCACCCCGACCTTCACCCTTACCACCTCGGCCCCGGCCGCGACCCCGAAGACTTCCAACTCCTCGTCGCTCTTCTCCGGTGCCCCCGAACGCGCGGGCGTGAACGCCCCGGCCGAGACGACCTACGCGGCGAGGCCGTCCTCCGCGCCCGCCGCCCAGCCCACGACACCGACGCAGACCCGGGCGGTCGACAATGAGACGCGTGACGTGAAGACGACTGCCGGCTCGCAGTCCGCCGCCTCGCAGCCGGCCGATTCGGCGCGAGCCCCTGTGAGCGAAAGTCAGAAGGCTACCGTGTCCGGCGGGGTGCTTAACAGCAAGGCGCTCAACCTGCCCAGGCCCGCCTACCCGGTGGCGGCCAGGAACTCCGGAGCCGCCGGCAAGGTCGTCGTCGAAGTGACCATCGACGAGTCCGGCAAGATCATCGAGGCGCGCGCCGTCTCCGGCCACCCCTTCCTCCAGCAGGCCGCCGTCCAGGCCGCGCGCCAGGCGCGCTTCTCACCCGCCAGGCTCTCGGGCGAGCCCGTCAAAATCAAGGGGACCATCAACTACGTCTTCACGCAGCCGTAGCCGTAAAGACACTCACCGCGGATACATGAAGGCGCAGCTAAGTTCGCTTTAGCTGCGCCTTCGTGTATCCGCGGTGAGTTGACCTACTCTTAAAACTAGCCTAAGCGCTCGCGCCCTCGGCGGCGACGCGCTCCCACTCCTCGTACAGCTCGCGCAGCCGCTCCTCGGCCTTCTTGTAGTCGCCGTTCACGCGCGCGAGGCGGCCGGGGTCGCGCGCCGTCTCCGACGTCCCCAACTCCTCGCCGAGCGCGGCGAGCCGTCGCTCGACCGTCGCGATCTCCTCCTCGACGGCCTGCGGGTCGCGCCCGCCGCCCTTCTTCTTCGAGTCCTTCCCGCCGCGCTGCTTCGCGGGGACGCGCGCCGCGCCGCCCGCGGCCGGCGACTCCGCGCGCGGCTCGGGCTTCGCCTCCGCGGCGGCCTTCTCGCGCGTGACCCGCGCGGCCGACTCCGACGCGCGGAGCTCCGCCTTCCAGTCGTGGTACTCGGTGTAGTCGCCGTCGTAGTGCTCGGCCAGCCCCCCGCCGTCGAGCGCGAGTATCTGCGTGGCGACGCGGTCGAGGAAGTAGCGGTCGTGGCTGATGGTGACGATGGTGCCCTCGTAGGCGTCGAGCGCCTCTTCGAGCGCCTCGCGCGAGGGGATGTCGAGGTGGTTCGTCGGCTCGTCGAGCACGAGCACGTTGACGTTCGAGTAGATCAGTTTCGCCAGCGCGAGCCGCCCCTTCTCGCCGCCCGAGAGGTCGCGGACGTGCTTGTAGACGTCGTCGCCGGTGAAGAGGAAGCGCGCGAGGAAACCGCGCAGCTCTCCCGCGGTCGCCGACGCGGGCGCGACCCGGCGCAGCTCCATGATGATCTCGTTGCGCTCGTCGAGGTCGTCGAGCTGCTGCGCGTAGTAGCCGACGTTGACGTTCGTGCCGAGGCGAATCTCGCCCGCGAGCTGCGGGAGCTTGCCGAGGATGGTCTTGATGAAGGTCGTCTTCCCCGACCCGTTCGGCCCGATGACGCCGAGGCACTCGCCGCGCTTCAAGACGAAGTTGATGTCCGAGGCGAGGAGCCTGCCGGGGTAGCCGATGGCGGCCTCGGCGACCGTCAGGACGTACGCGCCCGCGCGCTCGACCTTCTGCAACTGGAAGTTGCCCTGCGGCTGGTCGGGGCGGATGGCCTCGACGCGTTCGAGCTTCTGGAGCATCGTGCGGCGCGACTTGGCCTGCTTGGTCTTCTGGCCGGCGAGGTTTTTGCGGATGAACTCCTCGGTCTTGGCGATGAGGTGCCGCTGGTTCTCGTAGGCGCGCTGCTGAATCTCGCGCCGCTCCTCGCGCTCGACGAGGAAGGCCGAGTAGTTGCCCGTGTAGCTGACGGCCTTCCCCAGCTCGACCTCGACGATGCGCGTGCATGCGCGGTCGAGGAAGTAGCGGTCGTGGCTGATGATGACGTAGGCCGACTTGTAGGAGGCGAGGAACTCTTCGAGCCACTCGACCGCCGCGACGTCGAGGTGGTTCGTCGGCTCGTCGAGCAGCAGCACGTCCGGCTCGGCGAGCAGGAGCCGCGCCAGCCCGAGGCGGTTCTTCTGCCCGCCGGAAAGAATCTCGGCCGGCGTCGCCCAGGTGTCGCGCTCGAACCCGAGACCCTGCAAGATCGCCTCGGCGCGCGCGGCGTACTCGAAGCCGCCCTGCCGCTCGAACTCCTGCTGGAGGTGGCTGTAGCGTTCGAGCACCGCGTCGAGGTCTTCCGGCGCTTCGGCCATGCGGTGCTCCAGCTCGTGCATCTCGTGCTCGATTGCCTGGAGCTGGCCGAAGGCCGCGAGCGCCGCCTCGTGGACGGTCGTGCCGGGCTCGAAGTCGACGTGCTGTTCGAGCAGGCCGAGCCGCACGCCGCGGGCGCGCACGACGTCGCCGCGGTCGGGCGTCTCTTCGCCCGTGACGAGCCGGAAGAGGGTCGTCTTGCCCGCGCCGTTTCTCCCGACGAGCCCGACGTGCTCGCCCGGGTTGACCTGAAGCGACGCGCCGCGCAGCACGTCCTGCCCGCCGTATGACTTGTAAACTTCGGAGATTCGGAAAAGCATAAAACGCTTCCGCGGAGACCTGCCTCGTCGCCACGCGACTGAAGCGGGCGCAAGACCCGCTCGGCTCTTCGAGCAGCCCCGCCCGCTTCAGTTTTTAACCGGCCGCCCGCCGCCCCGGCGGCGCTCTTCGCTTATCTCTGCGGCGTGGCGGTGGCCGCGGGTCGCGCCGCGCCGCCAGCCGGGGTCGCGGCCGCGGTGGCCGCGGGGCGCGGGGTGGCGGCGGCCCGCGGGGTGGCCGCGGGCGTCGCGTTCGCGGCCGGGCTCGCGGCCGAAGTTGCGGCCGGGCTCGCCGACGGACTGGCCGACGGGCTCGCCGAAACCTCCGGGGTCGCCGCCTGCGTCGCAGCCGGGGCGGGGGTCGCGCCCGCCGTGCCCGGCGCGACCGGCTGGTTGCCGCCGAGGTTGTTCGGGTCGTTGAGCATCTTCTCGGCGAGGCTGTTGACCACCGTCACGTCGCTCATCGCGTTGCTGACGAGCGCCGCCTGAAGAATCTGCTGCCGCTGGCTGATGAGCGCCTGCCTGATCTGGTCGCGCACGCCCGCGTCTTCGAGCGCCAGCGGCTTGTTCTCAAGCTGCCGGTTCGTCAGCTTGAAGATGTACCAGCGGCCGTCGGGGAAGCGGATCGGCTCGGTGTAGCTGCCGACCGTCATCTGGTTGAAGAAGCGGCCGACCAGCTCGGCCGGGAAGCCGTACTGCTGGAGGGTCTGCTCGTTAGCCATGCCGATGTCGCCGCCGCGCGCCGCGCTCGGGTCTTCGCTGCTGGTGCGCGCCACGTCGGCGAAGTCCGCGCCGCCCTTGAGCTGCGCGTGGATGCGCTGAATCTTAGCCACCGCCTCGGCCTCGCTCTTCGCGTCGTCCCTGAACGCGCCCTGGGCGTCGACGGGGTCGACGACGATGTCGGAGAGGTAGACGCCGCGGGGGTTGACGAACTGCTGGCGGTTGGAGTTGTAGAAGTCGCCGATCTCCTGGTCGCGGATGGTTATCTTGCCGTAGACCTTCTCCTGGAGCTTGCGGATGGCGATGTCCTTCCGCGCCTCCTCGCGCACCAGTTCTTCGGTCAGGTTGTTATCCTTGAGGCCCTTCTCCCAGTCCTCGGCCGTGACCTGCTGCTTCTGCTGGTTGACGAAGGTGGTGACCTCGTCGTCGCTCGGCACCGTCTTCTCCTTCTCGGCGCGCGCGTAGAGCACCTGCCGCTCGATCAGCCTGTCGAGCACCGTCAGGCGCGCGGCGGCCTGCTGGAGCGTGGTCAGTTGCTGACCCTGCGCCTGCGCCTGCTGGTTGACGATGCGGTCGACCTCGGCGAGCGTGATGTCCTTGCCGTTGACGGTGGCGGCCACGTCCTTGCCGCCGTTCGAGCCCTTGGAGCCGCACGCCGCGTTGGCGAGGGCGAAGGTGGTGACGAGGGCGACGGCTGCGATGTTTCTCAAGACTCTGGGCACTTTGGCTCTCTGCTCCTTAACTTACTCTCGGAATGGTGGCGGCTGGTCAGCCCGACCGCGCCGCCGGCCCCGACCCAACTTGACGCTCGGCGAAGCCCTTTGCTATAAATTTCCGTTTACGACGTGCGCCGCCGCCGCGACCGTGCGGCACAGTGACTCGCGGCGCGCGCCTTTTTAATGTCCGGAGGTTATCAACGTCATGGCTAAACGATGCGAAGTCTGCGGCAAGGGGCCGCAGTTCGGAAACAACGTCTCGCACGCGAACAACCGCACGCGCCGCCGCTTCGACCCCAACTTGCAGTCGATCCGCGTCCAGCGCCCGCAGGGAGGCAACGTGCGCATGAAGGTCTGCACGTCGTGCATCAAGGCGGGCAAGGTCGCGAAGGCGGCCTAGTTTAAAACCTGAATTTTCAAGAGAGGCGGCGGGCGTCCGGGTTTTCCGACGGGCACCCCCGCTTTTCGTTTGCCCGGCGGGGCTTCAGCCGGCGAGCGCGACGACGTCGATCTCGACGCGCGCGTCGCGCGGCAGGCGCGCCGCCTGCACGGTCGAGCGCGCCGGCGGCCCCTCCGGGAAGAAGCCCGCGTAGACCTCGTTCATCGCCGCGAAGTCGTCCATGTCCGCCAGAAAGACCGTCGTCTTGACGACGCGCGCGAGCGACGACCCGGCGGCCTCCAGCACCCCCGAGAGGTTGCGTAAGACCTGCGCGGTCTGCTCGCGGACGCCGCCCTCGACGAACTGCCCCGTCGCCGGGTCTATCGGAATCTGCCCCGACGTGTAGACGAGGCCGCCCGCCACGACCGCCTGCGAATAGGGGCCGATGGCCCCCGGCGCGCCCTCAGTTTTGACGATGCGTCTCTCTGTCACGAAAGCCCCTTACCACAAGCCTGCGAACAAATTGCAGATTCTAACAGACGCCTTCCCCGGACGGCAAACGTGGAAGTCGTCGCCGTCCGGCGTCCGGCCGGACGTCGGCCGTCGGCGTTCAGCTTTCGTGCGGCCGCGGTCCCTCCGCTCTCAGCGCCGAGGTCAAGCGGCGGCGTAGTTTTTGAAATGCATGGTAATGGATGACGGTTTCGCCCGGAATGGATGCACGGCGGCGCGGGGAAGGTTTTAAGCCGGGAGCCGAATTGCCGGGTGCCGACCGCCCTGTTCAGGATGACCCGTGGACGCGCTCGACGTCGAGGACGCCGGGGACTTTGCGGATGGAGGTTATCACCTTGTCGAGATGCTTGAGGTCGAAGACCTCGACCGTGACCTCGATGCGGCCGCGGTCGTCGGGGGCGACCGCGGCGTTCGAGGCGCGGATGTTGGTCTTGATGTCCTTGATGGCGTTGGTCACGTCGGCAATCATCCCCGTGCGGTTCTCGGTGATAGCGAGCAGCTTCACGGCGTAGGCGGCCTCGCCCGCGCCCGCGTCCGCCCACTCGACCTCGACGACGCGCTCCGGGTTGATCATCAACTGCTGGACGTTCGTGCAGCGGCGTGCGTGGACGGCCACGCCCTTGCCGCGCGTGATGTAGCCGACGATCTCCTCGCCGCGGACGGGGTTGCAGCAGCGGGCGCGCGTCACCAGCAGGTCGTCGACCCCGCGCACGACGATGGAGTCCTCGCCGAGTCGGATGAACTTCTTGACGGCCTGCACGCCCGCCGTCAGCCGACCCCGCAGCGGCGACTCCTTCTTCTGCTCCAGCTCGGCGAACTTCTCGGGGCCGAGGTACTTGGCGATGACGTTGCGCGGCACGGTCTTGCCGTAGCCGACGGCCGCCATCAGGTCGTCCACGCGCCCGTACCCGTACTCGTTCGCGATGCGCTTCAGCTCGCCGCCCGCGTCGGCCAGCACCTTCTTCGCCGAGAGGTTGAAGCGCACGGCCTCCTTCTCGAAGAGCTTGCGCCCCAGCTCGATGGATTCGGCGCGCTGCTGCTCGGCGACGGCGTGGCGGACGCGGTTGCGCGCGCGCGAGGTCTTGACGAAGTTGAGCCAGTCGCGCGAGGGCTTCGAGTTCGGCGAGGTGAGGATTTCCACCACGTCGCCGTTCTGGATGACCGTCTTGAGCGGGACCATCCGCCCGTTGATGCGCGACCCCGTGCACTTGTTCCCCACCTCAGTGTGGATCATGAAGGCGAAGTCGACGGGCGTCGCGCCGCGCGGGAGCTGGATGACCTTGCCCATCGGAGTGAAGGCGTAGACGTCCTTCGGGTAGAGGTCGAGCTTCAGGGATTCGAGGAAGTCGCGCGAGTCCTTGACCTCCTGCGACCACTCGACCAGGGAGCGCAGCCACTGGAACGCCTCGTCGTCGTCGTGCGCGCCGCGGCGGCCCTCCTTGTACTTCCAGTGGGCGGCGACGCCCTCCTCCGCGACGCGGTGCATCTCGTCGGTGCGTATCTGAATCTCGAAGGGCTGCCCCTTGGTGCCGATGACCGAAGTGTGGAGCGACTGGTAGAGGTTGTCGCGCGGCGTGGCGATCCAGTCCTTGAAGCGGCCGGGGATGGGCTGCCAGAGCGTGTGGACGACGCCGAGGGCCCCGTAGCAGTGGCGCGACTCGTCGGGCGTGATGACGCGCGCGGCGATGAGGTCGTAGACCTGGTCGAGCTGAATCTTCTGCCGCTTGAGCTTCTTGAAGATGGAGTAGAGCCGCTTGACGCGCCCCTCGACCGTGATGTACGGCACGCCGGCCTCGCGCATCTTCTCCCCGATGCGCTCGGTCACCTGGCCGAGGAAAGCCTCGTGCTCCTTGCGCCGGCGCTCCAACTGCTCGGCCAGCCCGCGGTACTCCTCCGGGTGCAGGTGTTTGAACGAGAGGTCTTCCAGCTCGCTGCGCAGCCGCCCCATTCCGAGGCGGTGCGCGATGGGCGCGAAGATGTCGAGCGTCTCCTGCGCGATGCGGCGGCGCTTCTCCGGCTTGAGGTGGTGGAGCGTGCGCATGTTGTGCAGGCGGTCGGCGAGCTTGACGAGCACCACGCGCACGTCGTCGACCATGGCGAGCAGCATCTTGCGGACGTTCTCGGCCTGCTGCTCCTCGCGCGACTGGTTGCTGATCTGCGCCAGCTTCGTGAGGCCGTCCACGAGGTGCGCGATCTCCTCGCCGAACGAGGCGCGGATGACGTCCAACTCGACGAGCGTGTCCTCGACCACGTCGTGGAGCAGCCCGGTGGCGACCGAGACCTCGTCGAGCCGCATGTCGGCCAGGATGTTGGCGACTTCGAGCGGATGCACGAGGTAGGGCTCGCCCGAGGCGCGCGTCTGCCCCTTGTGGTGCAGCGCGGAGAAAAAGTAGGCACGCCGCAGCATGTCCAGGTCGGCCTGCGGGTGGTTATGCCCGACTTTTTCGACTATCTCCTCGATGCGAATCATAAAAGAAGCCGCCGGCGCTCAGCAGTCGGCCCTTGTTTGATGACGGGGCCGCCTCTTTTATTGCCAGACCCGCGGGGCGTATTCGGGCGACGGCCGAGAGCCGGGCGCTGAAAGCCGTTATAGAAACAGGTGATGCCCGACGTGAAGTCAGGCATCACCCGGATGAGAGAGGGTCTGGTTCGCGCGCGTGCGGCGGGGCGCGCGGGCCCGCGTCGGCGCGGGTTTTAGCTGGCGGGGGGCGTCGGCGGCTTGGCGGCCTCTTCGGCCTCCTTGCGCCTGGTCGCCTCCTCGCTCAAACGCTTCTGCGTTTCGAGCGCGGACTCGTACTGCTTGTCCAGGTCGCCCTTGGCCGTCGCGTCGCCGGACATCTCCGCCAGCTTCGACTTCTCGCGCAGGAGGTTGGCCTTGTAAGACCAGGCGTTCGGGTTGTTGGGGTCGAGCGAGGTGGCCTGCTCGGCGAGCTTGAGCCCCTCGGTCGTGCACTGCTGCGCCCTGTCGAAGTCGGCCTGGTTGGCCGGCTTCTTGTAGTGGATGAGAATCTTGTCGGGGCGGTTCTCGGTCGACTTGTTCTCCTTCTGCTCGGTGACGTCGTAGGAGCACTGCCACTGCTTGCTCGCCAGGATCGTCAGCGCCTCGGCCTTGGCCGTGGGGCTGGGGCCGCTGCTGGCGCGCTGCATGAGCAGCTCGTTGACCTTCTCGTCCCGCTTCATCTGCCCGTAGAGGAAGACGATGGCCTTGTAGGCGTCCTCGTTGGCCGGGTTGACCTTGAGGATGTCCTGGTAGGCCGCGACCGCCTTCTCGCCGACGGCGAGGTTCTCGGGCGTCTGGACGCCGGGCTTGTACTGCTGCTGGACGGCGCGGGCGATGAAGGTCGGCGCGTTCTTCTGCGTCGGGTCGAGTTCGTAGGCTTCGCGGAACCTCGCCTCCGCGTCGGGGAAGCGCCCGTCTTTGTAGGCACGCGCGCCCTCGTTCAGCGCGTTCTTGGCGCGCACGCGGTTGACGAGCGTGCACCCGCCCGTGGCCGAGACGAGCGCGACGAGCAGCACCGCGATGCTTGTTCGAGAGAGTTTCATTGGATGATTGCTCCGGGCAAAGGTTCGGAAGCTCGATTCGGTGAAGGGTGCCGCGCGGGGACGCGCGAAGACGCCCCGCCGCGCTCTCCCCGTGGGGCGGCGGCGGAACGTCCGTGCGCGTCGCTCGCTATTGTTCCAGCGCTTCCGTCTGGAGGCCGACGGGGTTGGCCCCCGAGCCCTTGACGGTGTCGATGACCTTCACCACGTCGCCGTACTTGAAAGTCTCGGGCGCTTTGACGAAGACCGTCTTCTCGATGCGGTCGTCGGGCGAAAGGTCGGTGCGCCCCTGGAAGCCCTCCTTCCAGACCTGACCCTCCTTGCGCGCCTTGAACTCGGCCGCCAGCGCCGAGCCGATGCCGCCCGGGTCGTTGACCGAGGCGTCGGTGACCTTGTTGCCGCCCTTGACCAGCTCGACCGAGAGGTCCTTCTTGATGGTGACGATGAGCGTCAAGGGGCTCTGCTTGGCCGCCGCGTTCAACTCCTCGCTGCGCTGGGGCACGAGGGTCTTGAAACGCGCG
The DNA here is from genome assembly GCA_036388135.1 of Pyrinomonadaceae bacterium. Lineage (GTDB taxonomy): Bacteria > Acidobacteriota > Blastocatellia > Pyrinomonadales > Pyrinomonadaceae > QHXN01. The sequence goes on from DASVSK010000352.1 coordinate 9,843, forward strand.
GGCTTCAGCGGCGTGATGACCATGAAGATGATCAGCAGCACCAGCAGAATGTCGATGAGCGGCGTGACGTTGATGTCGGGGGTCGCCCCCCCGCCGCCGCCTGAACTCATACCCATAAGTTCGACTCCTCCGTGGGCCGCGCGCCAGTCCCTGCGACGGGCGCGCGGTCTGCGTCTTGACTCGCTTGCCTACGAGGCCGGGGCGCCGGTCGCGGGGGCGGGCGCTCCGCCCTTCTTCTTGTCGGCGACCAGGCCGATCTGGTCGATGCCGGCGTCGCGGATCAGGTTGATCGTCTCGACGACCGCGCCGTAGTTGGCGTTGATGTCGCTGCGGATGTAGACGATGCGCTCGGTGTCGACCTTGCCGGCCATCTTCTGGTCGATCTCGGTCTTGAGCGTGTCCTTGTCGATCTTCTTCTTGCCGAGGTAGAGCTCGCCGGTCTCGGTGATGGCGACCACCACCGAACTCTCCTTGAGGATGGCCGGGTCCTCGTCCGGGTTGTTCATGTCGCGCGGGAGCGCGACCGAGACGCCCTGCTGGAGGAACGGCGTGATGACCATGAAGATGATCAGCAGCACCAGCATGATGTCCACCATCGGCGTGACGTTGATGTCGGAGGTGAAGCCGCCGCCACCCCCTGCTGACATGCCCATAGCTTTACTCCAGTGGCCCCGCCGCGGGGCGGGCCGTGTGCGACCCCATTGTCAGCGTCGGCGCGGCCCCGGCCCTCCGGGGGCCGGGGCCGCGCGCGCCGGGAGGCGCCCGTGACTCTTTTAGAAAACCTCTACGACCTGATCTGCCGCGTGCGGTTCTTCAGGAAGTAGTCGATCAGCTCGGACGCCGAGTTGTCCATCTCGATGATGAAGCCGTCGACCTTGCCCGTGAAGTAGTTGAAGAGCCACACCGCGGGCACCGCCACCGCGAGCCCGAGCGCCGTGGTCAGCAGCGCCTCGGCGATGCCGCCCGCGACCGCGCCGATGCCGGCGGACTCGGCCGACTTCATGCCGGTGAAGGCGTTGATGATGCCGAACACCGTCCCGAACAGGCCCACGAAGGGGGCGGTCGAGCCGATGGTGGCGAGGCCGGAGAGGCCGCGCTTGAACTCGGCCGACTTGATGGCGATGGCGCGCTGGAGGGCGCGCTTCGACGCCTCGACCTCGTCGCCCGAGATGTCCGAGGAGGCGTCGTGCGCGCGGAACTCCTGGAGGCCGGCGTTGACGACCATGGCGAGGTGCGACTTCTTGTGCTTGTCGCTGATGTTGATCGCCTCCTCGATGCGGTCGTTCTTCAGGGCCTGCGCGACGCGCGGCGCGAACTCGCGCGACTGCTTCTTGGCGGCCGAGTAGGTCAGGAAGCGCTCGACCATGATCGCGATCGAGTACATCGACATGATGAGCAGGATGACGATGACGGTCAGCGCCACCCAGCCGAGGTTCTTCACCATCTCCGTCATGGTGAAGGCG
>DASVSK010000353.1:0-5236 GCA_036388135.1 Pyrinomonadaceae bacterium
GACGCGCGTGCGGCTGAAGTTGAAGCGGAAGGTGTTGAGCGTCGAGGCCGAGACCGTCCGCCGGTACTCGCCCGTGAAGAACTGGTTGCGCGAGAAGAAGGTGCGCGGGAACTGCGGGAAGTCGGTCGGGAGCAACTGGTCCGCGGCGTCGAAGGTGTAGCGCGCGAAGAACTGGTCGCGGTCGCTGCGGTTGTAGTCGACGCGCCCTTGCAGGAAGTTCTGGCGTATCGTCTGGTCGAAGCCGAAGGTGTAGGCGGCGAGGTTGCCGACGACGCGCGGCGCGCCCAGGTTCGGCAGCGGGAACTCGTCGAGGAAGGGGCGGATGACGGGGCTCACGCCGACGCTGGTGCGGACGATGTTCTCCTCGGGGCAGGGCTGGCCGGGCGGCGGGAGCGGGCGGCAGCTCGTGACGATGCCGGCGCGCGCGTCGAGGTCGGGCGTCACGGTGCGGACGGTGCGGCCGAGGTTCTCGCGCAGCGACTCGTAGCCGCCGAAGAAGAAGAGCCTGTCCTTGCTGACGGGGCCGCCGACGCTCCCGCCGAACTGGTTGCGCCGGAACTCGGGCTTGCGCTCGGGGTCGAAGAAGTTGCGCGCGTCGAGGTTGTCGTTGCGGTGGAACTCGTAGAGCGAGCCGTGGAAGGCGTTCGTCCCCGACTTCGAGACGGCGTTGATCTGCCCGCCGAAGTTGCGGCCGTACTCGGCGCTGTAGGCGTTGGTCTCGACGCGGAACTCGCGGATGGTCTCCAGCCCCAGGGAGGTGCCCGCGGCGCTCCCCGAGGGGCCGTTGGTGAAGTCGTTCTGCGGCGTGCCGTCGAGCAGGTAGACGTTCGAGCGCGGGTCCTGGCCGTTGACGCTGACGCCGACGCCGTGTGCGACGACCGAGCCCGTGTCGCGGTGCGGGTAGGCGACGACGCCGGGCTGGAGCAGCGCGAGGTCCGTGTAGTTGCGCCCGTTCAGGGGCAGCTCCCTCATCGCGCGCTCGCCGACGAGGAAGCTCAGCTCGGGCGTGCGCGTGTTGACCAGCTCCGCGTCCGACGTGACGTCGACCTGCTCGTCGACGCCCGCGACCTCCAGCAGTATGTCGAGCGTCGCCGTCTCGTTGACCGTCAGCGTGACGCGCTCGGAGAGGTAGTCCTTGAAGGAGGACTTGACGGCGCGCACCTCGTAGGGGCCGACGGGGAGCCCGGCGAAGACGTAGCGCCCCTCGGCGTCGGAGGTGGCCGTGCTGGCGCGCCCGGTCTCAAGGCTCCTGACCGTCACGGCGGCCCCGGCGACGGCCGCGCCGTTGGCGTCCTTGACGTCGCCGGCGAGCGTGCTCGTCGTCTGAGCCCGCGCCGGGACGGCGGCGAAGAGGAGGGCGAGTGCGAGGCAGGCGAGCCTCGCGCGGAGGGGTGTGAGCATAGAAACGTTTTGACGCATGTGGACGTATAACTCCGGTTCGATAGGTGCGGTCTGGGGCGACCATTTATACTCCGTATTCTAGCAGGCGGTTTCAGACTTGTGAGGGAAATCCGCCCGCGCCGCCACAAAAAATGGCGGGTCGCACGCCCTTTCAGGCCGTCTTTTCGCCGCAAAAGCCCGTTTCGTCGACGATGAAAAAAACCGGCGCGCGCCCTTCGCTCGACCGACGCACGCCGCGTACACGACCCCGAGGAGAATCAGTCTTGAAGTCAAAGCTCCAGGCACTCGTACTTTTATCCATTTCACTGTGCGCCGCGTTCCCGGCCGCGCCGCCCGCCGCCGCGCAGACGCACCGCGGCTCCGTGCTGGGCACGGTCTCAGACCCGAACGGGGCGGCGGTCGCCGACGCGGAAGTGAGGCTGGTTAACACGGGCACGAACGAGACGCGCTCGACCAGGAGCAGCGGCGAGGGGCAGTATGCCCTCTCCTCGCTGCCGCCGGGAGCCTACCGCCTCGAAGTCGAGAAGGCCGGCTTCGCGCGGTTCGCCCACGCGGACATCGTGCTGCGGGTCAACCAGGAACAGAGGCTCGACGCACGCCTCGGGGTCGGGCTCGTCACGGACGACCCTTCCGAGGTCTTGTCTTCGGCGGGCGAGCTGAAGCAGGACTCGGCCTCGCTCGGCGCGGTCATCGAGAACCGGCAGGTCGAGGGGCTGCCGCTCGACGGGCGCAACTTCTACGAGCTGGCCCTGCTCGTGCCCGGGGCCGCGCCCGCCGCGCAGGGCTCCGCCGGCTCGGTGCGCGGCGACTTCGCCTTCTCGGTCAACGGCGCGCGCGAGGACTCGAACAACTTCCTCCTCGACGGCGTCTACAACGTCGACCCGAAGCTCAACACCTTCGGCGTGCGCCCGCCGGTCGACGCCATCCGCGAGTTCGAGACGCTGACCTCGACCTACGACGCCTCGTTCGGCCGGAGCGCCGGGGCGCAGGTCAACGTCGTCCTCAAGTCGGGGACGAACCAGTTCCACGGCTCGCTCTACGAGTTCCATCGCAACGGCGCGACGGACGCGCGCAACTTCTTCGCGCCCGCGGGCGAGGCCGCGCCGAAGTACATCCGCAACCAGTTCGGCTTCTCGGCGGGCGGCCCGCTCCGGCGCGACCGGACCTTCTTCTTCGCCGACTACGAGGGCACGCGCTCGCGCGAGGGGATCACGCGCGTCGCCACCGTCCCGACGCTCGCCGAGCGCGCGGGCGACTTCTCGCACTCGTTCGACTTCTTCGGCCGCCCCGTCCTCGTCCTCGTCCGCGACCCGTTCCGCGTCGACCCGGCGACCTTCCAGCCGCTCCCCTGCGCCCCCGGCGACCAGCGCGGCTGCTTCCCCGGCGGCGTCGTGCCCCTCGGGCGCCAGAGCGCCGTCGGCCGCGCCATCGCCGCGCTCTACCCCGCGCCCAACCGCGCGACGCCCTTCGCCAACTTCGTCTCGTCGCCCACGCAGCGCGACCGCGACGACCACTTCGACGTGCGCGTCGACCACCTGCTCTCGCCGACCTCGACGCTCGCCTTCCGCTACAGCTTCGGCGACCGCGCGCTCTTCGAGCCGTTCGCGGGGCCGACCTTCGCGGCCGTCCCCGGCTACGGCAACGACGTCACGCGGCGCGGCCAGAACGCGATGGCGGGCTGGACTAAAGTCCTCGGCCCGGCCTTCGTCAACGACGCGCGCGTCGCCTTCAACCGCGTCGCCTCGGCCGTCTTGCAGGAGAACCGCGCGGCCTCCGTCAACCGGCGCGTCGGCCTGCCCGACCTGTCGCCGAACCCGCGCGACGCGGGCCTGAGCTTCATCACCGTCACGGGCTTCTCGCCGCTCGGCGAGGAGTTCAACAACCCGCAGAACAGCGTCACGAACACGTTCCAGGCGCTCGACACGGCGACCTACACCGCCGGCCGGCACCTCTTTAAGTTCGGCGCGGACGTCCGCGCCGTCCAGCAGAACGCCTTCCGCGACGTGCAGTCGCGCGGCCTGCTACAGTTCACGCCATTCGCCTACACCGGCAACTCGCTCGCAGACCTCCTGCTGGGCCTGCCCACCGTGACGGGCGGCGCGCGCGTCGACAACGCGCAGCACCTCCGCTCGGAGAGCTACCACTTCTTCGTCAACGACCAGGTGCGCCTGACGCCGCGCCTGACCGTCTCGGCTGGCCTGCGCTACGAGTACAACTCGCCGCCGGTCGACGCCGAAGACCGCGCGAACGTCTACGACCCGGCGACGCGCACGCTCGTCCCCGTCGGCACAGGCGGCGTCCCGCGCGCGGGCTTCCGCCCCGACCGGAACAACTTCGCCCCGCGCGTCGGGCTGGCGTGGACGGTGGGCTCGCGCGGCGAGACCGTCCTCAGGGCCGGCTACGGCGTCTACTTCGACCAGTCGCCGCTCGCGCCGGGCGAGGCGCTCTACTTCAACCGCCCCTACTTCGACTTCAACCTCTTCTTCCCCGCGCCGCAGCTCGGCTTCCCGCTGACGCTCGACGACCCGTTCCCCGCCAACTTCCCGTTCCCGCTGCCCGACTCGGCGCTCGCCATCCAGCGCGACCTGCGCACGCCCTACATGCAGCACTGGAACGCCAACGTGCAGCGGCAGCTCGGCGCGAGCCGCGTGCTCGAAGTCGCCTACGTCGGCTCGAAGGGGACGAAGCTGCTCTCGGCGCGCGACATCAACCAGCCGCAGCCGCGGGCGCTCCCGCAGGGGCTGCCCTTCGTCCCGCGCCCCGTCCCGCAGTTCGACGACGTCAACCTCATCGAGTCGCGCGCCTCTTCGAGCTACCACAGCATGCAGGCGCGCTTCCAGCAGCGGCTCTCGATGGGGCTCGCGCTGCTCGGCTCCTACACGTGGTCGAAGTCCATCGACGACGCCTCGAACTTCTTCACCAGCGCGGGCGACCCGAACTTCCCGCAGAACTCCTACGACCTGCGGGCCGAGCGCGCGCGCTCGAACTTCGACGTGCGCCACCGCCTCTCGGTCAGCTACTCCTACGACCTGCCGTTCGGCCGCGGCCGCGCGTTCGTGAACGGCGGCGGCCTCCTGACGACGCTCCTGACGGGCTGGCAGACCTACGGCATCGTCACCGCGCAGACCGGGCGCCCCTTCACGGTCGCGCTCATACAGGAGTTCGACAACAGCGGGACGGGGCGCTCGTCGCTCGGCTTCGGCGCGAACGACCGCCCCAACCTCGTCGGCAACCCGAACGCGGGGCCGCGCACGCCCGAGGAGTGGTTCGACACCTCGGCCTTCAGCTTCCCCGCGCCGGGCACCTTCGGCAACGCGGGGCGCAACATCCTCGAAGGCCCCGGCTACCGGAACGTCAACGCCTCGCTCGTCAAGAACACGGCGCTCGGCGAGCAGATGAGCCTGCAACTGCGCGCCGAGTTCTTCAACCTCTTCAACCACCCGAACCTGAACCTGCCCGACAACTTCCTGGGCTCGCCCACGTTCGGCCGCGTCACCTCGGCGCGCGACCCGCGCCACATACAGTTCGGCGCGAAGCTGCTCTTTTAAGGATTACGGCGGGTGACTTCTAAAGACCCAAGCGTGTGGCTTCCTGAGACTCGAACGGGTGACTTCAACATGAGACAGACACAGCGCGGCCGCCGAACGCTCCTGCTGGCGACGCCGCTTCTCGCCTTCGCCCTCGCCGCGGCCTGCGCCGCGCGCGCGACCGACAAGCCCCCGGCCGGTGGTGCCGCCTCTGCCGACGCCGCGGGCTCTAACGACGCAGGCTCTAACGCGCCCGCGGCCGTTCAGACAGCGCCCGGCGCGGCGACCGTTGCGCCCGGCGCGGCGAC
>DASVSK010000354.1:0-8020 GCA_036388135.1 Pyrinomonadaceae bacterium
GAGGGCTTCGTCCGCGGTATCCTCGTCGCCCTCGGCCTTGCCGGGCGTGCGGCCGGGGTCGCCCGTCGGCCGCTCCTTGTTGCCGCCGGGCGCGGTCGTCGAGTCGTGCCCGATTAACTGGTCGTCGTTCTCCGTCTCGTCTGCCATCTGCGTCTCCTTCCGAATGTTCACACGCCCGCCGAAGCGCCGCGGCCGGGCGCGTTCCCGGCCGAGCCGGACTCCATGAGCTGCTTGAAGCGGCCGAGGTCTTCGTCGATCTGCTGCTCGGGGTTCTCGCCGAAGAGTCCCGCGACCAGCGCGCCGAGCTTGCCGCCCGGCGGGTCGTACTTGAGCGAGACGCGCACCAGCGTCGAGCCGCCGCCCGGAGCCTCCTCGAAGCGGACGCTGCCGGCGCTCGCCACCTGCGAGCCTTCCAGCGTGCGCCATGCGATCAGCTCGTTCTCCTTCTCGTTGTAGACCTCGGCGTCCCACTCCACGCTCATCCCGGCCGGGGCCTTCGCAACCCAGTGCGTGCGGTTCGGGCCCGCGGCGGTGACCGACTCAAGGTGATTCATGAAGCGCGGCAGGTTCTCGAAGCTGCGCCAGAAGCTGTAAAGCTCCGCGGCCGGCCGGTTGATGGTGACGCTCTTTTCGACCTTGGTGCCGCGCTCGGCCGGGACGGAGACGTTCTCGCTGTTACGCAGGGCCGGGTCGCCCGCGGTGCTGAAGTTCATCGCCTCGTAGACGTTGCAGTGCCCCGACACGCCGCGCTGGACGAGCGCCGCGCCGACGAGCGCGAGCGCGATGCCGCCCAGGCTCCCGCGCGTCACGCCGTAGACGGCCAGCGCGCCGCCGCCGATAGCGCACGCCCAGCGTTCGACCTCGCCGACGTTCGGCGTCGACGCGGCCGGGCCCGTCGACTCCCCGCCGGTCAGCTCCTCGATATTCGCGCCGGCGGCAGTCAGTCTCTCTTCAATTGTTGCCATCTCCACTCTCCTCTTGAAACGTTTTCCGGACACCCCCGCCGCCGGACAGACGCCGGCCTGTCCGAAAACGGCTCGTCAAAATTTTCTTCGGGGTGTGTGATTCAAACGACGTGCCGGAAGGGGGCGCTTCGCCCGGCCGGGCTCAGCGCGCGGCCGAACGCGTGCGACCGCACGACGCGGCGGGCACACTCACGCGCTCGCGCATGTAACACGCGAGCGCCTCGTCGAGCGGGCGGAGGAGCGCGCCGCGCTCGCTCCCGAGGGCGCTGTAGGCCGGGCGCGGCGCGGCCTGCCCCAGCTCGCGCGCCGTGCGGCCGACGACGAGCCCCGCGTCGAGCCCCGCCAGCCGCGCGGCGTGGCGCGCGAACTCGGCCCACGTCACCGCGCCCGCGTTGGCGAGGTGCCAGACGCCGCGCTCGCCGTCGATGAGCAGGTCGAGGCAGGCGTGCGCCAGCTCGGGGACGTAGGTCGGCGAGACGACCGAATCGTCGGCCGCGGCGAACTCCTCGCCGCGCGCCAGCGCGCCCAGCGCCGCGTGGACGAAGTTGTACTCGTCCCAAGGGCCGAAGAAGGCGCTCGTCCGCACGACCAGCGCCGAGGGGTTCGCTTCCAGCACGAGCCGCTCGGCGTCGGCCTTGCTCCGGCCGTAGACGCCGAGCGGCGCGGGCGCGTCGCTCTCCACGTAGGGCTCTGCGCGCCCGCGCCCGTCGAAGACGAGGTCTGACGAGAATGTCAGGAGCGGCGTCCCCCTGCGCGCGCACTCCGCGGCGAGCACGCCCGCGCCCAGGGTGTTCTCGCGCCGGCAGGCGTCCGGCTCGCGCTCCGCGTCGTCGACGCGCACGTACCCGGCCGCGTTGACGACGGCCCAAGCGCCCGACTCTTCCAGTGCCCTCTCGACCGAGGCCGGGTCGGCGATGTCCATCTCGCTCCGCGTGAGCAGGCGGAACGAGAGCGCGCGCGACTCGGCGACGCGCGCGAAGGCCGCGCCGAGCGTCCCCGTCGCGCCCGCAATCAGGAGCGGCCTCGACGCCCCGCCCGCCTTCCCCGGCGTCGCGCCCGACTTCGCCCCTTCCCTCCGCCCGCGACCCGCGCGGCCGCGCGCGCGCGGGTAGAGCAGCCGGTCGAAGCGCCGCCACCAGCCCGGCGCGTCGAGCGCCGGGTGGTCGTGCGCGCCGGACCGTGCCAGGTCGCGCAGCATGCGCGCCGTCGCGGTCGGCCGCGGGCGCGGCGAGCGCACGTCGAAGGCCCCGGGCTCGTAATGTCCCGACTCGCGCGTCAGGAGGCTGTCCCAGTCGAACGAGCCGAACAGCGCCCACGCCGTCACGGCGCGCACGTCCGCGCCGTCCGCGCGCGCCGCGCACGCCTCCGACCACAGCTCCGCGAGCCAGCGCATCTGCTCGTCGCGCGTGCAGCCCAGGTGCGCCTCGGTCAGCGCGAGCGGCAGGCGGTAGCGCTCCCACACGTCGCACAGGATTTCGCGCGCGCCCGCGAGCCCGCCCGCGCAGACGCGCACGGCCTCAACGTCCGCGTAGGCGTCCCGCCGATTGCCGCCGTGCGTGTGCGCCGGGTAGCGCCCGAGCCGCTCGTCGAGGAAGCGTTGGCTCGTCACGTAGTAGTTGATGCCCAGGAGCGAGGGCGGGCACGCGTTCTCGGCGAACCAGTCAAGCTCCCCCGCCCCGACGCCTTCCAGGAGGAGGTACTCCCACAGCGGGTGTTCGCGCGTGACGCGCCCCGCCAGCAGGTCGAAGGTGAGCCAGCGCCGCTCGTTCTCGAACTCGGCCTGGTAGCGGAGCCGCTCCGTGGAGAAGCAGTAGCCGACGTCCTCGGTCTGGACGAGCCGCGCCGCCGGGTTCACTTCGCGCACCGCGCGCATCGAGAGCACGACGCCGCGCAGCTCGTTGAGGAGCGCGCGCGTGAACGTGCGCCCATCGCGGCCGTGCGGGTACCAGTGCCCGTAGAGGCCGCTGAAGCGCGCCGTCGTCAGGGGCTCGTTGACCGGCGTGTAGTCTTCGACCCACGGGTAGCGCTCGGCGACGGCGCGCGCGTAGGCGGCGAGCTTTTCGGGAAAGTCGGCGTCGGTGAGACTCGTGTGGCGCGGGCCGCTGCCGTGGTGGAGCAGGCCGACGATGGGGCGGATGCCGCGCTCCCGCAGCCCGCCCAGACGCTCGTCGGGCCAGGCCCAGTCGGCGTCCCGCAGCTCGCCGGGCGCGGTGCGCTCCCACAGGACGGGGTAGCGCACGGCGGGCACGCCGAGCCACTTGAGCAGGTCGAGGTCTTCGAGGCGGCGGGCGTGGCCGCCGCGTTCGAGCTGGTCGTAGTAGTGGTCGCCGACGCGGCTGACCGTACACTCGACCCCCGCCCACACCTCGGGCACCCGCGCGTCGTGAGGCCGCTGGCTCATGTTGCTTCGACTCCCCCGCGTCCCCGCTCAGGCCCTCTCGCCCGCGATCTTCTTGAAGGTCGTCAGCGCCTGCGCCACCACCTGATCCATGTTGTAGTACTTGTAGGTCGCCAGCCGCCCGACGAAGTGGACGCCCTTCGTCGCGTCGGCCAGCGCCTTGTACTTCTGGTACAGCTCGGCGTTCTCCGGCCGCGGCACAGGGTAGTAGGGGTCACCCTCGGCGCGCGGGTACTCGTAGACGACGGCCGTCTTCGAGTGCTCCTGGCCCGTCAGGTATTTGAACTCGGTCACGCGCGTGTAGAGGAAGTCGTTCGGGTAGTTGACGACCGGCGCGATCTGGTGGACTTCCCTGTCCAGCGTCTCGTGCTTGAACTCCAGCGAGCGGTACGGGAGCTTGCCGAAGCGGCAGTCGAAGTACTCGTCAACGGGCCCCGTAAAGACCAGCTCGCGGTGCGGGATGATGCGCTCGACCTCGCGGTAGTCGACGTTGAGCATGACCTTGATGTTCGGGTGGTCGAGCATGTTCTCGAACATGCGCGTGTAGCCGTGCTTCGGCATCGCCTGGTAGGTGTCCGTGAAGTAGCGGTCGTCGCGGTTCGTCCGCGTCGGCACCCGCGCCGTCACCGAGGCGTCCAGCTCCGAGGGGTCTAGGCCCCACTGCTTGCGCGTGTAGTTGCGGAAGAACTTCTCGTAGAGGTCGCGGCCCACCGTCGAGACGACCACGTCCTCGCTGGTGCGCACGCGCTCGCGCTTCTCGGCCTTCGAGGCGAAGAAGCCCTCGACCTCGAAGGAGCTGAGCTTGAGGCCGTAGAGCCCGTTGATGGTGTCGAGGTTGATGGGGATGGGCAGCAGCATCCCGTCCACGCACGCCAGCACGCGGTGCTGGTACTGACGCCACTCAGTGAACTGCGACAGGTACTCGAAGACGTCGCGCGAGTTGGTGTGGAAGATGTGCGGGCCGTAGCGGTGGACGAGCAGGCCGGCGTCGTTGTAGTGGTCGTAGGCGTTGCCGCCGACGTGGTTGCGCCGGTCGATGACGAGCACCTTCTTTTCGGCGACCCGCGCCAGGCGCTCCGCGATGACGCTCCCCGCGAAGCCCGCCCCGACGATCAAAAAGTCGAACATCTCAACACCCAACCTTTCACCGAAGCCTTGAAGCCACTTCCCCCTCGAACGGCGACGACAAAGCGTCAGTCGCCCGCCGCCGCGAAAGCGCCGGCCCCCTTCGCGCGTGTCGCCTGAGCGCCCGCGCGCGCCGCCAGGCTCCGCCCGGCCACGCCCTCGATCAGCTCGGACATCCGCGCCCACGTCCTGTCCCACGTGTTCTGCGCCAGCAGCGCGTCGACGCGGGAGAGCCAGTCGGCGTCCGCGCCCCCGCGCATCAGCTCGTCTGCCGCCGCGGCGAAGCCTTCGGCGTCGTCGCTGATGCGCACCAGCCCCAGCTCGCCGTAGGGGCGGACGACGTCGCGAATCGAGGTCGAGACGACGGGCTTTCCGGCCGCGAGGTACTCAGGCGTCTTCGTCGGGCTGATGTAGCGCGTGTGCTCGTTGCGCGCGAACAGGAGCGTCGCCACGTCCCACCCGGCGAGGTAGGCGGGCAGTTCCTTGTAAGACTTGCCGCCGAGGTAGTGGATGTTGGCGGCGCGCGGGAGCTGGTCGGCGTCTATCTTGACGACGGGGCCGATGATGACGAAGTGCCAGTCGGGGCGCTCGCGCGAGAGCGCGCCGAGCAGCTCAAGGTCGAAGCGCTCGTCGACGACGCCGAAGAAGCCGAGCCGCGGGTGCGGAATCGCGGCCTGGTCTTCCGGGTCGGCGGAGATGTTTCGCGCCTGCCCGAAGTGCTCGCGGTCGATGCCGGAGGGGAAGGCGTAGACGTGCGGGTGGCGGCCGCGCTTGGCCTCGTAGAGGCTCTGCCCGCCGGTGAAGACGAGGTCGGCGCGGCGGAACAGCTCGGCCTCGCGCTCGCGCAGCTCGGCGGGCGCGAACTTGAAGGCGGAGAGCTCGTCCATGCAGTCGTAGACGACGCCCAGCGGCCGCAGGTGGCGCGTCCAACCCAGCGCCATCGGCGTGTAGTACCAGAGGACGTGCTCGCGCACCTTGTGCTCGGAGAAGAGGCGCGAGAGCATCGCCTGCGTGAGCGCCTCCTCCTCTTCCTTCTTCCCGCGCACGCCCTCGGGCAGGTGCGGCACGGCGACGTGTACGCCCTCCTCGCTGCGCCTGACTTCGAGCCGCGGCTCGTCGCCGCCGTAGAGCGGCTCCTCGAAGAAGAAGACGCGGCGGTCGTGCGCGCAACGGCTCAACAGGTGCTGCGGCCTCTGGTAGACGAAGTCCCAACGAAGGTGCGAAAGGCACACGAGGTCGAAGCCGCCGCCGTCTCTGAAATTAATCACGTCTCCCACTTATAGCCCCCTAAAATTTTTTTATGCGCCGACACGACGAAGCAGACGGAAATCCCGCGAACGACTTCTACATGCAAGTCGTGTCCCGGCGTCGCCACTCTCGGTGTCTTCGGCGGAAGATAGTTCTAGGTTTAACGGGCAGCGTTAAAGCTTCGGCCTGCGCCGCCTGCCGATACGTTGTCGGCGTTAAGGAGACCGGCCGGGACACTTCATCAAGGACGGCCGGCTCTAATCAGCGAAGGGCGAGGGTGAAAAGCTCGCCCGCCATTAAGCAGTGTGCTGTCGTAGGGGGAATATAGCACCAACTCATGCCGAAACTTTGTCAGTCGCCCGATGGAACCATCGGGCGGCAGAGCACTTGTTACCGGGGTTTCAGCTTGCAGATGATTATGGCCTCCGGACGTGTGTCATGTCTGTCTCTCTACGTACAAATTTGACGCACGCGCCGACGCGTATGGAGGCGCACGCGTGTGCGCCGCGCAGAGGTATGGAGCCGCGCCCCGGAGCTGTTAAAGTCTTCCCGCGCAGGGGGCGTGGGCCCCGCCCCGCGCCGCGCGTCTCGGGGTTGAGAGCGATGTCGGAGTCGACCCCGAGCTTCTAAAGCGGCCCGCCCGCGGCTTACTCACTCGAACCGACGGCCGAGGAGAACAACCAATGACACGGACACTCACACGAATCGGCGTGCTAACGGCGGCGCTCCTTTTGTCGCTGACGATTCTCGCCGGCACGGCCCCCACCACCGGCACGCGCGCGTCGGGCGCAAAAGTCTCGGCCGCGCACGCGCGCGGCGCGCGTCTCGAAAAAACCATCACACGCCTGCCGGCTCGCTTCGAGGCCAACGCGGGACAGGCGGACGCGCGCGTGAAGTTTCTTTCCCGCGGGGCGGGTCACGCGCTCATGCTCACGGCCGAAGGGGCCACGCTCGCCCTGCGCACCGGCGGAGGGCGGGCCGAGGGCGCGCGCCTTGCGTCGCCCCTCCGCGCGCGAGCGGAGAGCGCCCGCGACGCGCGCGACCGGGCGTCCTCCTTCCGACTCGTCGGCATGAAGTTCGTCGGCGCGAACCCGCGCGCGGAGGTCGTGGGCGAGGGGCGACTCAAAGCGAAGGTGAACTACTTCCTCGGCCGCGACCCTTCACGCTGGCGCGCGGACGTGCCCACGTTCGCCTCCGTCCGCTACCGCGGGCTTTACCGCGGCGTCGACCTCGTCTACTACGGCGGCGGCGACGGCGGCCGCCTGGAGTACGACTTCGTGCTCGCGCCGGGCGCGGACTACCGCCCCATCCGCCTGCGCTTCGACGGCGCGGACAGGCTGACGATAGGCGCGGGCGGCGAGCTTCTGCTGCACACGAAGGCCGGGACGATTAAGCAGAGCGCGCCCGTCGTCTACCAGGAGGTCGGAGGCGCACGGCGCGAGGTCGCGGGGCGCTACGTCCTGCGCGGCCCGCGCGAGGTCGGCTTCCGCGTCGGCGAGTACGACCCCGCGCACGCGCTCGTCATCGACCCCGTGCTCGTCTACTCGACCTACTTCCCCTACGCCTACGAGATGGCGGTTGACACTTCGGGCGGCGTCTACGTCACCGGCACGGCCGAGACTTTCGCAGGCGACTTCCCGGCCACGCCCGGCGCGTTCCAGCGCACGCGGCGCGGGGGCAGCGACGCCTACGTCGCGAAGCTCGACGCCGAAGGGAGGGAGCTTGTTTACCTGACCTATCTCGGCGGCGGAGGCGCTGGCCTCGACGGCGGCGGCGAGTACGGGCAGGGCGTCGCCGTCGACGCGGCCGGTAACGCCTACGTCACCGGCATCACCTACTCGGCCGACTTCCCCGTCGTCAACGCCTTCCAGCCCGCGAGCGGCGGCGGCTACTCGGAGGGCTTCGTCTCGAAGCTGAACCCGGACGGCTCGGCGCTCGTCTATTCGAGCTACCTCGGCGGCGGCGAGACCGACTGGGGCAAGAGCGTCGCGCTGGACGCCGCGGGCAGCGCCTACGTCTTCGGCCAAACCTTCTCGAACAACTTCCCCGTCAGGAACGCGCTCCAGCCGGCGCTCAAGGGCGGCGACGACTTCTTCGTCACGAAGGTCGCGCCCGACGGCAAGACGCTCGACTACTCCACCTACCTCGGCGGCGGCGGCAGCGAGGTCGGCCACCTCGGCGACCTCGCCGTGGACGCCGCGGGCGCGGCCTACGTCGCCGGGACGAGTTACTCGTTCGACTACCCCGTCACGCCGGGCGCGTTCCAACCGGCGACGAAGACGCC
>DASVSK010000355.1:0-2420 GCA_036388135.1 Pyrinomonadaceae bacterium
CCGTCCAGATTTGAATCTCCCGCGAGCGGAGCGCCGCGCCGACGAGCCCCGCCGTGTAGTCCGAGCCGCCGCGGCCGAGCGTCGTCGTCTCGCCGGTCGCGGCCGACGAGGCGATGAAGCCGCCGAGGACGGGCGTGAGCCCTTCCGCGAGCAGCGGCTCCAACTGCTCGCGCGTGTGGCGCTCGGTCTCCTCCTTGAGCGGGGCGGCGCGGCCGTGCTCGTCGTCGGTCAGGATGCAGCGGCGCGCGTCGACCTGCCGCGCGGGGACGCCGCGCGCTTCGAGGACGAAGGAGAGCAGCCGGGACGAGAGCTGCTCGCCGAAGGAGACGACGAGGTCTTGCAGCGGCGGCAGCGGCCGCCCGCCCCCGGCCGCGCGGCGGAGCGCCGGCCCGATGTGGGCGCGCGCGTCCGCGAGGACGTTGTCGAACTCGGAGAGCGCGGCCTCCACCTCGGAGGGTTCTTTGGTCTCGGGGAGCAGCGTGCGCAGCACCTCGACGTGGCGCGCGAAGTGCTCTTCGAGCGCGGCGGCCGCGCCCTCGCCCTCGCCCGCGGCGGCGCGCTCGAAGGCCGCGAGCAGCGCGTCGGTGAAGCGGCTCATCGCCGAGACGACGACCACCACGGGGTTCGTCCGGCGCTCGGCGCGGACGAGCGCCGCCACGCGCTCGAAGGCGCGCGCGTCCTCGACGGACGTGCCGCCGAACTTCATCACGGTGGTCTGGGTCGTCGTCACTCTCGCAAAGTCGGGGTTGGGGTTTTACAGCCGAAGAATACAAAGGCGAATCGCAAAAGGCAAACCCCTCCGGGAAGGCGAAAGGCGAAAGTAAAAAGGCGAAAGTGCGTACGCGCCGCGCGCCCGGAGCCTTTAGGTTCCCCCTTCTTAACTTTCGCCTTTTGCCTTTTAACTTTCGCCTTCCCGAAGTGTTGGGCTATGCTCCTGAAAAATGGCGACGAAGAAGAAAACGGTCGGGCGGCGCGCCGGGCAACTGGTCGTCATCGGCGGCGCGGAGGACAGGGAAGAGGAGAGCGATGTTCTGCGCGAGTTCGTGCGGCTCGCGGGTGGCGCGCGCGCGCGGCTCGTCATCATCTCGGTGGCGTCGGACGCGCCGCGCGAGGTCGCGGGGGTTTACGAGAAGACCTTCCGGCGGCTCGGCGCGCGGCAGGCGCGCGCTCTCGACGTCGCGACGCGCGCCGACGCCAACGGCGATGAGGCGTCCGCGGCCATCGAGGCGGCGACGGGCGTCTTCTTCACAGGCGGGAACCAGCTACGCATCACGCGCCTGCTCGGCGGGACGCGGCTCGACACGGCGCTCCACCGCCGCCGCGACGAGGGGCTCGTCGTCGCGGGGACGAGCGCGGGCGCGGCCATGATGTCGAGCGTGATGATCGTCGGCAGCGCGCCGACGATGACGCTGCGCGCGGGCGTGGTCGAGCTGGGCTCGGGGCTCGGCTTCCTGCCCGGGGTGCTCATCGACCAGCACTTCGAGCAGCGCGGGCGGCTCCGCCGTCTGCTCGCCGCCATCGCGCAGCACCCGCACGAGCTCGGCCTCGGGGTGGACGAGGACACGGGCATCGTCGTCGACGGCCACACCTTCGAGGTCTTCGGCAGCGGCTCGGTCACGGTCGTCGACGCGGGCGGCGTCACGCACACCAACCTCGGCGAGGTCGAGCGCCACGAGCTGCTCGCCATCTGCGGCGTCCGCATACACATCCTCCCCGCCGGCTACCGCTTCGACCTCCGGAACCGCGCGCCCCTGTTGGACTGAAGTCGGAAGTAAAAAGGCAAAAGGCAAAAGTGAAGGCGGGAACTTATTCAAAGTTCCGCGGGCGTCCGCGCGTCCTCACTTTTGCCTGTTTACTTCCGCCTTAATTTGTACGGGCGGGGACGGACTCGGGACTGCCGCGCCGGGTATAAACGTCAAGAATCTGAACACAGTATCTCAAACACTTCTCGGGTAGTATCTCCCACTCCCCAGCAGAACCCCCTTTAAGGATTTCTCTGCCCCGCCGCCCGCGCGGCGGGCGATGACACGGCGGAGCACCCATGGAGCTGAGCGAGGCACGCGGTAGGCTCGTCGCCATCGGCGGCGGCGACATCAGGGAGGGCGACGCGCCGCTCCTCAAGGAGTTCATCAAACTGGCGAAGGGGCCGCGCGCACGCGTCGTCGTGATGACGGTCGCGACCGACGAGCCCGCGGCGGCGGCCGCCGAGTACCGGGCCGCCTTCAAGCGCCTCGGCGTGGACGACGTGAAGGCCGTCGACGTCTCCTCGCGCGCCGACGCCCTGCTCCCCGAATCGCTCGAAGCCGTCGAGAAGGCGACCGGCCTCTTCTTCACCGGCGGCGACCAGCTACACATCACCAGCCTCGTCGGCGGCACCGAGATGCAGGCGCTCATCCACCGCCGCTACGAGCGCGGGCTCG
>DASVSK010000356.1:0-8023 GCA_036388135.1 Pyrinomonadaceae bacterium
CGCACCGCCGTGCTCTCGGCCACCGACCCCGTCCAGCTCTCCTACTTCCTCGGCTCCATCCTCAACCTCGGCGTCGACCAGGAGCAGCAGATGCTACAGGCCGAGACGGTCGACGACCTGCTGCAAATCGCCTACGGCCGGCTCGCGCACGAGATAGAGATCATGGAGCTGCGCACGAAGATCGCGGCCGAGGCGCAGGGCGAGATGTCGAAGGCGCAGCGGGACTACTTCCTGCGCCAGCAGATGAAGGCCATCCAGAAGGAGCTGGGCGACGACGAGGGCGGCGAGGCGGCCGAGGCCGACATGCTGCGCGAGCGCCTGGGCGCGGCCGACCTGCCCGAGGAGGTGCGCAAGGAGGCCGAACGCGAGCTGCGCCGCCTGGAGCGGCTCCCGCAGGCCGCGCCCGACTACCACGTCATCCGCACCTGGGTCGAGTACGTCATCGAGCTGCCGTGGAACAAGTCGTCCGAGGACAAGCTCGACCTGACGGAGGCGCGCGCCATCCTCGACGAAGACCACTACGGCCTCGAAGACATCAAGGAGCGCATCCTCGAATTCCTCGCCGTCGTCAAACTGCGGCGCGACTCGAAGAGCCCCATCCTCTGCTTCGCCGGCCCGCCGGGCGTCGGCAAGACTTCCCTGGGGATGTCCATCGCGCGCGCGCTCGGCCGCCAGTTCGAGCGGCTCTCCTTAGGCGGCGTGCGCGACGAGGCGGAGCTGCGCGGCCACCGGCGCACCTACATCGGCTCGATGCCCGGCCGCATCATCCAGTCGCTCAGGCGCGCGGGCGTCAACAACCCCGTGATGATGCTCGACGAGATAGACAAGCTCGGGAACGACTTCCGGGGCGACCCGGCCTCGGCGCTGCTTGAGATTCTCGACCCGCAGCAGAACCACACGTTCCGCGACCACTACCTCGACCTGCCCTTCGACCTCTCGAAGGTCTTCTTCATCGCGACGGCGAACCAGCTCGCGCCGATACCGGGGCCCCTGCGCGACCGCATGGAGATAGTGGGGCTGGCCGGCTACAGCGACCAGGAGAAGCTGCACATCGCGCGGCGCTACCTCGTCCCGCGCCAGTCGCGCGAGAACGGGCTCGCCGAGGCGCAGCTCGAAATCACCGACGCGGCGCTCTCGCTCATCGCCGCGCGCTACACGCGCGAGGCGGGCGTGCGCCAGTTGGAGCGCACCGTCGGCCGCGTCGCCCGCAAGGCCGCGCTGCGCATCGCGCAGGACGGGGCGGAGCAGATTCGCGTGGACGCCCCGGACGTCAAGGAGCTGCTCGGCGCGCCGCGCTTCTACCCCGAGGAGGCGCGCAAGGAGCTGCCGACCGGCGTCGCGACCGGGATGGCTTGGACGGAGGCGGGCGGCCAGCTCCTCTTCATCGAGGCGACGCTTCTGCCGGGGAGCAGCGGCCTCCAGCTCACGGGTCAGCTCGGCGAGGTGATGCAGGAGTCGGCGCGCGCGGCGCGCTCCTACCTCTGGTCGCACGGCGCGGAGTTCGGCCTCGACCCGCAGATGTTCAAGAACTACGGCATGCACGTCCACGTCCCCGCCGGGGCCATCCCGAAGGACGGCCCCTCGGCCGGCGTCGCCATCACGTCCAGCTTCGCCTCGCTGATGACGGGGCGGCGCGTGCGCAACGACACGGCGATGACGGGCGAGATCACGCTCTCGGGCCTCGTCTTCCCCGTCGGCGGCATCAAGGAGAAGGTGCTCGCGGCGCACCGCGCAGGTCTGCGCCGCGTCGTGCTGCCCGCGCGCAACGAGCCCGACACCGAGGACATCCCCGAGGACGTGCGCAAGGAGCTGGAGATGGTCTTCGTCTCGCGCATCGGCGAGGCTTTAGAGCAGACGCTCGAAAAGCTGGTCGCGCAGCCGCCGCCGCCCGCCGACCCGCAGGCCGAGGAGGCGCGCGCCGCGCAGCAGCAGAAACAGACTTCCGCGGAGCCCGAGCCCGTGCGCGCGCGCGGACGTTAGAGACTTTCACCGGTAAAAAAAAGGGGGCGAGGATGGCGACGAGCAGGAAGGCGCAGGCGAAGGCGGGCGTGCCGCAGCGGCGGCGCGGGCAGCAGATGGGCGACGAGCGCAGCCAGCCCGGCAAGATTGACGAGGCGCAGCAGGAGACGCCGGCGCTGCGCGGCCGCCGCAAGGCCGCCAACAAGTTCTTCGCCGACGACTCTTCGCAACACACCGGCACGCGCGGCGAGACCCCGCGCGACAACACGCCGTCCGTGCCCGCCGCCATCCCGACCAAGATGAAGATCGGCGAGTCGGGCGGCGAGTCCGAGTTCAAGGCGCGTCAGAAGGCCGCGCGCAAGACTCCGAGCAAGGGGCGAGGGTGACGGAAAATCAGATCGCGCCCGGGGGAGCCTGACCGCCACGCGCACGCGCGCGGCCCCCGAGCCTTACTCCAAACACTCGGACCGCGGAAGGAGGAACCTCATGGCTGATAAGTCCGGCGGCAGGGAGAGAGGCTACGTCGTCATCTCGACGACAGTCGAAGACGCAAGGAAGTATGCGGGCTGCAAAGTGATACCGTACGGCGAGCCCTACCCCGCCATCTACAGACAGGTCTTCGGCCCGGCGGGCAAGCGTGACTGCGAGAAGTGGGTGGCCACCAACTGCGGGAAGTCTGACAAGGCGACTATCTAAGAGTGGGCGACGTAGCGTCGCCCGCCCCCGTAAACGGACGACGGGGCGAAAGAGAGGGCCGAGCTTACAAGCTCGGCCTTCTCTTTCGCCCCGTCTTATCTCTTCCGCCGCCGGGCTTAAAAATTATTCCCGGCCGCCAAAAAAAAAGAGTGGGGTCAGACTCCCCCAAGCCTGACCCCGATGGCCACTCGCGTGGCCTGCCCCAAAGTTTCACTCGTTCTCAGAAGGAACGCCCGTTAGGTGAGTACATAGTAGCCCCGGGCGCGCCCCCTTTGGTTGCAATCATATTGCGCTCGCGTGACGAGTTGGCGACAGGCATTTTTTTTCATTTCGCCGCGGATTTCCGCCGCAAAGCCTCTTCGGGGACGGGGGCGTCGAAGACCACCTCGCGCGCGTTCATCACGGTTTCGCCCATGCCCGGCGTGTTCGAGACGCGCAGGAAAGGGATCATCACGCCGTCGGCGCTGCGGCAGTCCGAGAAGGTATCGGTGACGGGCAGCGAGACGGCGTCGCCCGTCGCCAGCGTGTCCTGCCCGAGCGGGAGGAAGGTCTTCGCCGAGATGTACTGCGCGACGGGGCTGCCCTTCTCCGGGGTGAAGACGACGGCGCAGGCGTCCTCGCCGACGACCTTCGTCGTCTTCCCGATCTCGGCCGTCTTGAAGAGCGTCTCCCAGTTGAGCGGCGCGTAGGAGTAGCGGGCTATTGCTGCGCGGGGTTGATCTTATCTATCTCCCTCTCAATGAGCGGGAGCAGGCGCATGCGGAGCCTCGCCACCAGCGCGTCTGCCTGCCTGACGTCCTCTTCGAGCCGGGCTCGCGCCTGCGTGGTCTGATGCAGCAGGCTCTCGACGCCCTTCCGCTCGTTATCGAGCACGCGCCGCCGCACGTCGCGCAGCTCCGACGTGCGGGTCGAGCCGAGCGAGCCGACCGTCATCACGGAGCGGTCGATGCTGTCGGGGCGCATCTCCTCGTCTATCTGCACGACGCGCGTCTTGAACGCGGTCTCCTTCTCGGTCAGTTCGAGGAGCTGTTTCCGCATCAGCTCGGCGCGCTGCTCGGTGCGGGTTAAAAGGTCGACGTTCTGCGTGAGGCGCTTCAGCCTCTCGTCCGGCGCTTCGCCCGGCTTCGCCGCGTCGGGCGCGAAGAGCTTCTCGCCTATCTCGCGCAGGCGCGTGTTGAGGGTCTGCAAAGACTTTCGCAGGAGCGCGATCTCGTTCGCCACCGGGTCGGCCGACGCCGCGCCGGGCGCGACGACCGACGGCTGCTCCTGCGTCCGGGGCGTCGGGTCCGCCGGCCGGCGTTCCGAGGTCTGGGCGGACGAGGCGGCGCAGAGAAGCGTCGCCACACAAATCGCTGACGGGAAGAAGCTTGCTCGGGTGTTCATCGGCGGAGTCCTTTTTCGAGAGTTCCGGACGGGGAGTTCACGCCCGCGCCCCGAGGCGGTTCGCTTATTATCCCCGCGACGAACGAATGCGCCCCGCGCGGGCGTGCCGGCGGGGCGCATTCGAGTCGGGAGTGTGAGCCGCCGCGGGGTCGGCGCGCGCGGCAAAGGGTTGTCAGGCGGCGCAGACCTTGCCGAGCGCCCCGGCCCACTTGGCGGCGACCGGCTCGCCGTACATCTGCCGCTCCTTCTCGCGCCGGATGGCGCACGCCATGCGGAACGCGCGCAGCTCGCCGTACTTCCTGATCGAGACGCTGGTGCGCCCCTTCTTCTCGCGCCCGGCGTTCCAGGAGACCTCGTAGACCTCGTTTAAGTAGACCTTACCGTCCTTCCCCTTGTACTTCTTCACCGCGCGGCGCACGCCCGCGACGCCGCCGCGGTTGCGCGGGTTGTGGCCGACGACCACCCAGTCCGTGCGCGGCTTGCCCAGCTCGCGCTCCATCTCGTCGCGGCACGCGACGGCCGCCTCCAGCGCGGCCTCCCTGCCGCCGTGTTGCCTGTCTGTGACGAACTTCGCCTTCGTCTCGTTGTTGAGCCTTACGCGCACGTACCAGCCGTGCATCTTCTTCTGCTCGCTGTCGATGCGACTGATTCCTTTATGACCGGACTTCGCCATGTGTATGCTGACCGAGTTCCCTTCGATTAAGTTATGGATGACTGCTTACATTCAAACTAAAACCCGCGGGCACGCTTTGTCAAAGAGCGCCGCCTCGGGGCGCGGCGAAAGCCCGCGCGGGTGCCGAAAGTGGGGCGGGCGCGCACGGCCTGCTTGCGTGCGCGCCCGCTTTTTAGGTGCGCGGCGGCGGCGGCGTTACGCGGCCCCCCGCCGGGTCATCTACTTTTGGCCGCGGCGGGCGCGACCCGCTCGCGGAGCTGTTTGACGAGTCGTTCGGAGAGGCGGCCGAGGGTCGGGAGCTTGAGCGGGCCCGCGATGCAGCGCCCGTAGGCGGCCTCGCGGAGCGCGTCGAGGTCGAACTTCTCTTTGAAGTGGCGGTCGTAGGCGTCGAACGGGATGGCGAGCCCCTCCATCGCGCTGCCGTGGATGCTGACGAGGAAGACGAAGTCGGCCTCGCTCGGCTTGTCCGCGACGCGGAAGAAACGCCACTCCTCCACCTCCTCCCGCACCTTCTTCTCGACGTCGAGCTGGTAGTCGAAGTAGTCGCGGTGGATGCCGCCGTTGCCCTCGGCGTCCGCGCCGACGGTGACGAGCGTCCGCGTGAAGGCGACGATGTACATCGACTGCCCCTGCCGGAAGTTGAAGGACTGCGGGACGGCCTGCGCCTCGGCCGCGCGGGCGGCCGCGAGGAGGAACACGAAGGCCGCGGCCGCCGCGGGGCGGGCGTAAAACTTTCTGCTCATGAAGCTCTTCCTTTCAGTGGGTGGGAGAGCCATTCTTAGCGCGCCCCCGGGGCCTCGAAGGAGCGCACGGCCACGAAAACCTTCCCCGACTCAGCCGCCGGCCGGCGGCGTCTGCCCGGGGCAGGCGCAGCATGTCGGGCCTGTCCTTCACCGGCAGGTAGAGGACGCTGCGCATCCGGCTCATCTCCGACCCGACATGGTCGAGCCGCGACGAGATGGCCTTCTCAATGCCGTCGAGCCGCAAATGTACCTGCTCGACCCCGCCGCATATGTGCTCATGGTTCGGCAAGGAAGTTGGCGGCCTTCCCACTCCCTTCGTCGTGGTTCGTACGCCTACTCTACCACCCACATGTCGCCGGTGTGGATGAGCTTCTGGAGCTGGCCGCGCCCCTGGCGCGCGACCGACTGCTCGATCTGCTGCGCGAGCAGGTTCTCGTAGGTCTCGCGCTGCACGTCGCGGAAGATGCCCACGGGCTGCGGGAACTCGGGCTGCTCCATGCGCGCGAGCATGAAGGCGACCGAGGGGTCTTCGATCTGCGCGTCGTGGACGAGGCAGTCGTTCTCGTTGAGGCCCGTCTCGGGGCCCAGTTGGATGACCTCGGGGCGCGTCCCGTTCATGCGGATGCCGCGGTCGCGGTTCTTGCCGAAGACCATCGGCTTGCCGTGCTCAAGGTAGAGCACGCGGTCCGACCTGACCGAGCGCTCGGTGAAGTGGTCGAACGCGCCGTCGTTGAAGATGTTGCAGTTCTGGTAGACCTCGACGAAGCTGACGCCCTTGTGCCTGGCCGCCGCCTCGACCATCGTCGAGAGGTGCTTGACGTCGATGTCGATGGCGCGCGCGACCCAGGTGGCCTCGGACGCGATGGCGAGCGAGAGCGGCGTGACGGGGTAGTCGATGACGCCCATCGGCGTGGACTTCGTCTTCTTGCCGAACTCCGAGGTCGGCGAGTACTGCCCCTTCGTCAGCCCGTAGATGCGGTTGTTGAAGAGGATGATGTTGAGGTCGAGGTTGCGCCGCAGCGCGTGCATGAAGTGGTTGCCGCCGATGGAGAGCCCGTCGCCGTCGCCCGTCACGACCCACACGCTCAAGTCCGGGTTCGACGCCTTGATGCCGGTGGCGACCGCCGGCGCGCGCCCGTGGATGGAGTGGAAGCCGTAGGTGTTCATGTAGTAGGGGAAGCGCGAGGAGCAGCCGATGCCCGAGACGAAGACGATCTTCTCGCGCGGGATGCCGAGGTCGGGCATCACCTTCTGGATGCTGTTGAGGATGGCGTAGTCGCCGCAGCCCGGGCACCAGCGCACCTCCTGGTCGGAGGTGAAGTCGGCCTTCTTCAGCTTGCCCGGCGGGGGCGCGGGTGCCCCGGCGACGACCGAGCCCGGCTCGCTCTCGGGCGCGGGGCCGCCCCCCGACACGTTCCCGCCGATGCCCTCGACGCTCGTCTCGTTCACGCCCTTCTTCAGAAGCTCGCCGCCGCCGTCACCGTTTCCGTTCGTGCTCATGTTTGATTCCTCTCGAATGATTGCCTGAAGCCCTGCGCCTTAGAGGTACTCCTCGACCTTCTTGACTATCTCGCGGATCTGGAAGGGGCGGCCCTTGACCTTCGAGTAGGGGATGGCGTCGACGAGGTACTTGGCGCGGATCATCGTGCAGAGCTGGCCGAGGTTCATCTCGGGGATGATGACGCGCTCGAAGCCGCGCAGGACTTCGCCCAGGTTCGACGGGAAGGGGTTGAGGTGGCGCAGGTGCGCCGACGAGACCGACTTCCCTTCGGCCCGGAGCTTCTCGACCGCCGTGGTGATCGACCCGTAGGTCGAGCCCCACCCGAGGACGAGCACCTTGCCCGACTTCTCGCCCAGGACTTCGACCTCCGGGACGTCCTGCGCCGCGCGGTCGACCTTGGCCTGGCGCATCAGCACCATGAAGTGGTGGTTCTCGGGGTCGTAGTTGACGTTGCCGGTCAGGTGCTGCTTCTCGATGCCGCCGATGCGGTGTTCGAGGCCGGGCGTGCCGGGCAGCGCGTAGGGGCGCGCGAGCGTCTCCTCGTCGCGCGCGTAGGGCATGAAGTTCGCCGGGTCGTCGGCGAAGGCCACCTCGATCTTCGGCAGGTCTTCGATCTCGGGGACGGGCCAGGGCTCCGCGCCGTTGGCGAGGTAGCCGTCCGAGAGGTAGAAGACCGGCGTCATGTAGCGGTAGGCGAGGCGCACCGCCTCGATAGCCATCGAGAAGCACTCGGCCGGCGTCGCCGGGGCGACGACGATGGCCGGGCACTCGCCGTTGCGACCCCAGACGGCCTGGAAGAGGTCGGCCTGCTCGGTCTTCGTCGGCAGGCCCGTCGAGGGGCCGCCGCGCTGCACGTTGATGATGACGAGCGGCAGCTCCGTCATCACCGCCAGCCCGATGGCCTCCTGCTTGAGCGCGACGCCGGGGCCGCTGGTTCCGGTGACGCCGAGGTGGCCTGTGAAGCTCGCGCCGATGGCGGAGCAGACGGCGGCGATCTCGTCCTCGGCCTGGAAGGTCTTGACGCCGAAGTTCTTGTGGCGCGAGAGCTCGTGGAGGATGTCGGAGGCC
>DASVSK010000357.1:0-1506 GCA_036388135.1 Pyrinomonadaceae bacterium
ACGCCGAACGCCGCGGGCGCGCGCGCAAGACGCGCCCGCGCGAAGACTTGAGCCCGGGCTCGCTCGTCCGCGAAGCGCGCACCGTCTACGTCGCGCCGAGCGCCCACCTGGAGAAGAAGTACCTCGAATACAAGCTCGGCAAGTACGCGGAGCTGCGCGACTGGGGGCTGATGCTCGTCGCCGACCCGGCCGCGGCCGACCTCGTCCTGACGGTCGACAAGACGGCCCTCAACTACATCTTCACGCTCACAGACCGCCGCACCTCCGTCATCGTCGCCACGGGCAAGTGCGTCGCCGTCAACGGCCGCCTCGCCGCCGAGTACCTGGGCAAAGAGATAGTCAGGAAGATCAGGGACGTCCGCGCCTCCGGCGACGGCGGGCGCAGGGGCCGCGACCGCGACGGCGAAGAGGACGACGAGTGGAGCGAGTCTTAACAATCAGACGCGCGCCGGCATCGTGCGGCGGCGGAAAGGGTTTTGAAGTAATGAACGCGAAGAGCTTATCGAAGGGGTTGATGCTGGCGGCGGTTCTCGCCGCGTGCGGCGCGGCGAGCGCGCAGGACGGCGCGCGACGGCGCGTCGAAGTCACGGTGCGCCCGGCGCAGAGCGCGGAGGAGCGCGTCGCCGACGAGGTGAAGGAGAAGCGGCTGCGCAGGGCCGCCGAGGAGAAGCTCGCGGCCGAAGAGTCCGCGAGGGTCGCCGCGGCGAGCCCGAAGGCGCTGCTCGGGCGCGCGCGCACCTTCTACGTCGAGTCCGGCACGTCCTACTTCGAGCCCGTCCAGCTCCAGAACGCGCTGCGCGCGCGCGAGGAGTTGGAGGCGTGGGGGATGGTCATCCTCGACGGCCACGACAGGCGCGGCGTCGCCGACCTGATAGTCGAGATAGACCGCCCGCTCTTCACCTTCACCTTCACCTATAAGGTGACCGACAGGGACACTGGCGTCCTGCTCGCCGCGGGCAAGGTCACGGCCCTCGACGGCAACGCGGCCGCCCCGAAACTCGCCGCCAAGGTCGTCGAAGCGATGAGGAGTGCGCGCGGCGAGACGAAGGGCGGGAAGTAGAGGACGACGCGCTCGCGCTGAAATCAAAAAGGGCGGCCGCGTTCAACGCGGCCGCCCTTTGAGTTTTGATGCGAAGCCGTCGCCGTCAGTCGCCCTTCGGCGCGGCGGCGCGCACCTCCGCGGAGACGCCGGCCTCGTACTTCGTGAAGTTCTCGTTGAAGCGGCGCGCGAGGTCGTGCGCCTTCACGTCGTAGGCGGAGGCGTCCTTCCACGTGCCGCGCGGGCTGAGGACTTCCGAAGGCACGTCGGGACACGAGACGGGCACGTTGACGCCGAAGACGGGGTCGGGGCGCGTCTCGACCCGGGCCAGCGAGCCGTTGAGGATGGCGCGGATCATGGCGCGCGTGTGCTTGATCTTCATGCGCTGGCCTTCGCCGTAGGGGCCGCCCGACCAACCCGTGTTGACGAGCCAGCAGTTGGCCTTGTGCCGGGTCAACTTCTGGCCC
>DASVSK010000358.1:0-2950 GCA_036388135.1 Pyrinomonadaceae bacterium
GCCCGACGCCGCGCCGTTGTCGTTCGACTGCGCGGCGGCTGGCGAGGCCGCGAAAGCACACAGGGTGAAGCCGAGGGCCAATGCCCGGACTACTGCCGACAGTTTCTGTTTCTTCATCATCAAGATTCTCCCGTTCCTCACTTGAAAGTGTCATACACCCGCCCGGCACTCGCGCGCCGGCGGCAGAACTCGCCCGCGGCCTACTCCTCGCCGCCCCGCGTTCCGTCGTGCGGGTGGCCGGCGTCTCGGCCCGCGGAGGAGGATGCGCCGCGCGCGCGACCGGGCTCCAGCGACTCGACGTCCACCTCGGTCTTGCGCAGCGTCTCGCGCACGGTCTCGGTGCGCTCGTTGACGTCCTTGTTGATGACGACCTCCTCGACGACGCGCGCCTTCTTGTTGAGGATCAGCTCCTCGTAAGCCTCCTTGATTTCGACGATGGACTCCTGGAAGGCTTCCGAGTCAGTCCCGTGGAAGGTGTAGTCGGCCGGGCGGCGGTCGACGTTGACGTGCTCCTCGCGCAGCGTGACGTCCTCCTCGACCGGCACCTCGCTGACGCGCTTCTGCACGCGCACCCCGCCGCGCTCGACCTCGCGCTTGCCCACCTGTAGCTCCTCAGCGATGACGGGGATGGCGACCTCCGGCGGCGGCACCGCGAACTCGTCCCCGGCCGCCGCCGCGCCGCGCGGCACGTCCGCGAGCCCCCGCGCGCGCACGGGCTCGTGCTCGGCGGTCACCTGGGAGCCGCGTTCGACGCGGCGCGTGGCCTCTTCGTCCCTGTCGGGCGTGACGTGCGGCCTGAGCGTCTCGGTCTCGGCGAAGCCCTGCCAGCCGCTCTCGCGCCACTCGGCCGCGCGCTTGTCAATCTCGACGGCCCCCAGACGCCTCATCACGCCCACCGCGAGGTCGGCGTGGTGGTTGTCCGTGTTGACGGTGACGAGCGTGCCGCCGCGCTTGAGCCCTTCGGCGTAGGTGTGCGCCTCGTCGTCCTCCAGCCCGAGACGCGTGAGCCCGCTGACGAGGCCGCCGGCCGTCGCCCCGATGCCCGCGCCCGCGATGAGCGCGACGAGAGGCCCGGCGGCCAACACGGGGCCGATGCCCGGGATGGCGAGAGCCGTCAGGCTCAGGAGGAGCCCGGCCGCGCCGCCGATGGCCGCGCCCGTCCCCGCGCCCTTCGCCATGTCCTCCACCTGTTTGTGGCCGTCCTCCTCGACGTACTCGACCTCGACGCCCTCGCCGTCGGCCTTCTTCGAGACGACGCTGACCTCGTCGCCCCGGAACCCCTCTGACATCAACTCACGCACCGCATCCTGCGCCGCCGTCCTGTCATCGAATAGACCGACTACTGTCTTAGCCATTGCTTATCTTTCTCCCTTTCCTGGTCGTTAACGCGCCGGGACTTCCGCGAAACGCGGCTCTCCCCCGCGGCGCTCGTTTGGGTCATTCGCAAGGGGACTTTCAAGTCGACGAGGGCAGCCGCGTCTCCTCATCTTCGTCGTCGACGTAGCCGCCGCGCTCGCCGTCGACGCGCTCGATGACGGCCTCCTCGGTGCGCAGGCGGACGCGCTGCGGCCTGTAGGACTCGACCTGCTCCTTCGTGATGTGCAGCTCCTCCTTGAGCATCAGACGCTTCTCGACGACGAGCACCTCCTCAAGGAGCGAGACGATCATTGTGTTGCCGACGTGGCGCACGGGGACGGGGCCGTCGACCACACGGTTGACAGGCACGCGCTTGACCTGCACCTCCTCGCGCATGAGCGGCTCGTCGACCACCTCCTCGCGCTCGGTGACGGTCTTGCGGATGCGCACGCCGCCCGCCTCGACCTTGCGCTTCTGCACTTCGAGCTGCTCGGCGACGATGGGGACGATGACCGCGCCCCCGTCGCCCCTTCCCACGGCGTCGCGGCGAGCGCCGGACGCCCTGGGGGCGACCTGTGTCAGCTCGGAGAGGCTGAAAGGCAGGGAGAAGCTGCCGTCCCTTTCGCGACGCAGTTCTTCGGTCGGCACCAGCGCCTGCCTGCCGTCTTCGAGACGGACGAGCACCTGCCCGCGCTCCTCACCCAACCCGGCAGCCGACTCGTCGAAAAAGCCGCGCAGGCCGTCTCTGTCGGTCAGAACTAATGTTCTCGCCCTCTTCTCGCTCATCGCACTCCTTTCGCAACGCAGAGGCCGCGGCCCGAAGCCCGACACCTCCCCACATCTTCATCACGAGCGTCCCGGACGCACCGGGGGCACACGCAAACGCCGCGGGCGCTTGCCGCCCGAGCCCCGTCGTTAAATTCCGGGCGGCCGGGTTCGCAGCCGCGGGACTACGGCGACGTGGCCGCCCTGCACACTTTTACACAAGGGGGGTGATTCAAAACTCTGCCAATAGCAATATCCATACCCGACCCGGACAGCCTTACGACTTGAGCCCTTTTCTGATGATTAACAGGAAACTCGGCTCCCCGCCCGCATATCTTTATCAACAAGAGTTGTAAGAAACCGGTACAGTATTTCAACAATAAGAAAGACACCCCGGCATCCGGCAATACGCGGAAACTCGTTCAAGCGGGGGCACAGGCGGTGCGCCGCGGCGCTTCATCGCCGGGCGTCTACGGGGGAAATTATGTGGAGTCGCGAGAGTCTTAATCGGGTAGAATGTCGGCCGGAGTTTATTCGCGCGGAAGCGGTGCTGGTACTTTAACAACGTGCCTTCGGGTCTTGTCGCCTGATGAAGATTTGCCCTACCTGTCTAACCTGCTATGAGGACACTGATACCGCGTGCGCACAAGCCGATCACGGCGTCCCGGTGCCGTCCCGACCCGGCTCGCGACTCGTCGACGGCAAGTACCGACTTGATAAGCTGCTCGGCCGCGGTGGGATGGGGGCGGTCTACGCCGGCGTCCACATCGAGCTGGAACGCCCGACGGCGATCAAGCTCCTTCTCCCCGACTTCGCCAGCGACCCGCAG